>JAAZKO010000022.1 GCA_012799795.1 Minisyncoccota bacterium
GAATTGCTTGTCGGCCGCCAGTTCTCAAAATTTTGTATTTACCATCTATGCAATCTGCTTCTTGCATTGAACAATTAATTTTTTCCCACAAAGGAAAATCATCAAAAATCCAAGAACTATATTCTTTTCCATTCAAGTCTTGTATTAAATTGGCATTAGAATTTTCTGGGTATACTTGTCCCCAAACTTCTTTAGCCTGTTGTTCCCAAGCCTGCCGCTTTGTATATCCAATGATTTTAGCTTTAGGCGAAGGACTATCATAAACAGCTTTCCATGCTTGAGGATAAATCGAATATTTTATTCGAGCACTTTCCTGACCTAAAGTTACAGAGGCATCCATTTTTATACTAACGCCAGCCACTTCACCACTTTTCTCTCCATCAATTCCCTCTAAAACATCAGCTTCTTGATTATTTCTAATAAAGTCTTCAGCAGAATAATTCTCATTTTCAAAAATTGAGCCTTTTATTGGTTGAATAGCTGATTCAGTTAAAAAGCGAGTGGTCACTCCATAAGCCACCACATCTGATACCGAATTTTGATAACTAACTCTAGCTACTGAAGATATAACTGGCAACACTTCTTCGACTGCCTTAACTTCTGATATTTGTTGCATCATCTCATCACTAAAAAGCAAAGAACTCGCTTGCCCAATGCTTAGATCAACTTGTTTCATTTCACCGAGATTAGTAACTTGAGATATAACTAATCTTTCAAAACCATACCCCAATGAAAGTAAAAAAATTATAGAACCAAAACCGATGGTCATCCCCCCAACAGTAATGGCAGTTCTGGCTTTTTTTACCTTAAGATGTTTACTTGCCAACAAAATAATGTCTCGACCAGTCATCTCACCCTCTTTAACGACATCAATTTTATCTAAAATTTTCTTTCTTATAGAGCTTTTTTTCTTTTTCATCAATTTTTTTAATCCAGGAATAAGTGAAATAATTTTCTTTAGTAAATCGATTAAAGAAAAAACTGAAATAATCGCTAAAAGCAAGAAAAACTTAATTAGAATCAACAATTCAATAGCAAAATTTTTAATAAATTTGGCTATTTGAGCTGGCTGAATATTAATTTTTTTAAACATTTTGCATTTTTTTAGATATTTTACATTCAATAATTAGTTTTCCCCAACTTTTACCGAAGAATCAATATTACCTCGTTTAGATATGGCTAGTTTTTTTAAACTTTCAGCATTAGCCTGATGTTCGGCTAGCAATTCCCCATCAGAAATTTGAATAGATCGAGAAGCATATTTTAGATATTCCAAGTCGTGAGTAACCATCACTACAGTGTGACCTCGTTGGTTAAAATCTTTGAACAAAGCCATTATTTCTTCGCCAGATTTGGAATCCAAATTACCGGTTGGCTCATCAGCTACTAACAAACTGGGTTTAGTAATCAGTGCTCTAGCTAAAGACACACGTTGCTGTTGGCCTGCTGATAATTCAGTGGGAATTTGATCAAAAGCCTGAGTCATTTCAACTAAATTCAACGCTTCTTTGGCAAGTTCAACTCGGCTGTCTAAATCAAATCCTTGTAACATTAGAGGGAAAGCAACATTTTCTAGCACCGTTAGCGCTTTAATCCAATTCGACTGTTGATAAACGGTACCAATTTCTTTTTTGCGCAATTGAGCTCGTTCATCTTCTGACATTTTATATAAATCCTTATTTAGAAAATTAACTTTACCAGTGGTAGGAGGTTCCAAGCCCAACAAAATATTTAAAATCGTGCTTTTACCACATCCAGAGGAACCAAAGATGATAATAAAATCACCTTTATTAACTTGAAAACTAATTCCTTTAATAATTTCAATCTCATTATTACCAATTTTGAAAGACTTGCGAATCTCACCGATTTCTAAAATCGCATCTTTATTGCTAGTTTTATTTTTATTCAGTAATTGATTCATGGTCCAAGCTCCACATTTAATGGATCATAACGAATTTGCATAATTTCTGGAAAATATAATGGACTATCGTCCTCGTTATGCATACTAATATAAATTCCAGCTGCTGGTATTTCCTCTAGAAGAACAGCGTGAATTTCGCTGGCCTCGCTACTTGTTTGGTAAGTGATATTTTTTCGTTGATGCTTTGTCTCTCCAGATTTTACATAACCTAGAGATTGGCTATTGGTCTTCCAAAAAATTATAGCCCGATGGGGACTAACAAAAGTTACTTCAGCATATCTCTCAATAGCACGCATTTTATTGTTATAAATAAAGGAAATCAGAACTAAACCCGAAATAAACCCTAAAATTAGAAATAATCTGCTTAGTTTCTTGATCAATTTTGCTTTATTTTTTTTCATTATCTACCTAATTTTAAAAATCCAAAAGTAAATTGTAAATTGTTGAGTACTAAATCCATAGCATTTTCTGTAGCTTTTGGTGTGACTACCACTTTATCCAAAGACAAACCTTCATTATCTGCCAAATCCTTAGTAACAGCTCGTAAATGATAAATTTTAGCAGGACTCAATCCAGAAATAACAATCAGGTGATTTGTTTTTAAAGCCCCGTCTTCTTGAGTCTTTTGCGAGTAACTAGTACCAGTTCCCTCGCCATACTCAACCTGAGAACTTGCGGGTTCATCAGTTTTAAATGTCACAATGAATTGGGCCCGAGCCTCTTCTCCCTCACCAAGAATTTCTGCTTCAACATTAAAATCAAAAACTTGTGGTGGTCTAGTATCGGCAGCAGTAGTCAATATTTGTGGCTCACTGATTGCTTCATTACCAGCCACATCAGTTCCACGAACAATAATTGTGTAATTTTCTTGAGGCTCTAAATTGTAAAGAATCATCCGATGATTACCACTTTTTAGAGCAATATTGACTTCATCCCTTGCTAAGTCTGGTCTATTGGTCGGGTAATAAGTAACAATTGAACTAAGTTCGGTATTAGCTACCCAGCGCAACAAAAGAGTGGTTTGTGCGGTGCCCAATACCTGAGTAATATTAATGTTTGACACCTCTGGTCTAGGCAGGGTTTCAAATGAGTGAATTTCGCCCTCATACTCTTCTCCATCCACATCAACCGCATTAATTTTATAAAAATACTTGCTGCCATCCACTAAACCATCCAATTCAACAGTGTGAGTAGTTTCACTGGCACTAGTAGCAATTTCTTTCAATCCTCCGAAACTAGAACTTTCTCCATAGTAAATTCTGATTTTACTGGCATTTTTTGAAGTAAATTCAATTATTGCTGACTCCAAACCAATATTTTTGGCGATTGGTTCCATGGTTGAAGGTGGTGGCTCAGTGCTAAAGGTCATTTCCTCTGACTCACCCCGATTGCCATCTTCATCCACCCAGCGCGCTACATAATAATAAGTAGTTCCTGGGGTTAAATTAGTTAATTCTAGCGAATGATTGGAAACGTGTTCTGAGTTAGAGACTTCGGCATCTAAATAATCACCAGCACTAGCGCCATAAGCAACTCGAGAATCGCTAGTTCGAGCAGTCGCCCAATTAATGATGGCCTTTTTAGTTGTTACATCTGTGGCTGTTGGCCCAGAAACCAGTTCCGCTGCTTCAGTATATCGACCATCTGGATATAAACTGACGGTAGTAGAAAATGCTCCACAATTACTAGTATTATCACAAGCTTTAATTTGATAATAATGAGTTTTTTGTTCTAGTTTTGTATCTACAAAAGAGCTGCCACCGCTAGATGAATGAAAAGTGAAATTTTCACCATCAAAAGAACGATAGATTTGATAATTGTCTACTCCGCTGCCTGCGTCTGTCGGTTCATCCCAGGAAATAGCTAAACGCCAAGAGGCAGTACTTTTAACAGAAACATCTGCAATTTCAAGATCCATAGGAATGCCCGGAGCAACAGTATTGGCGTAAAATGATACTTGAGCATAATTACTATAATTAATGTTACCAGCTTCATCTTTCGTAACAATATAAAAAACATTTTCCCCTGGTGAGGTTGCATAGGCGCCAGGATTCAGATATTTCAAACTAGTGGCTGAAGTACTAAATTGGCTTGGTAAGGTATTAACACTGTAATAATAAGATAAATTTGATTCTGAACCTAAATATGTTCCCACAGCTGGAGCATCCCAAATAAAACTAAATAAATTACTTGTACTGTTCTCCGGCTCTACAATTAAATTACGTGGTGGTGCTGGAGCGGCTGAAATATCTGCATAATAATAAGAAATTTGCGCATAGGCACTATAGTTACCAGCCTGATCCTTAGTTCGAACATAAAAAGTGTTCGAACCTACTCGATAAGCGGGAATAAAACTTAATTCTGTATCTACGGTACATTGATCGCTAGCATATTCACCGTCACTCGCTCCAGTTTTGAAACAATATTCGCTAATTGGAGCTCCATTCTTTTCCACAGGCGACCAAGTAAAATTAAAGCTGTTGGCCGAAGTAAATCCAGATGGATCTACAGTTAAATCAGCGGGAGCAGTTGGTAACTGCTCGTCATATTGATAAATAAATGCTTGCCAAACTTCCTCTGCTACATTGCCAGCATCATCACTAGCTCGTACTCTTAAATAGTAAATTTGACCATCCTCTAAATTTGAGGCTGTGTAATGGTTGTCAATTTGCCACGAGCCATCTTCTGTCGGATCTGCTTCTTCATCAAAACCAAAATAAACATAATAACCTGCCACTCCAGAACCATTGCTGCCATCGCTGGCACCATCAGTGGCTTCTGCTTCTCGCCATTCAAAATAAGGATTGGAGTGCTTATACCAAACTTCAGAAACCAATAATTCACCATCTGTTTCTTGACTTAGAGCCTGTAAACCAGCATCTTTTGGATTACTTGGTTGATCAATGTCTTGATAATAATTGATGGCATATTGGCTAATAGTTGGTGAAGAAACACCATCGGCAGATAAAAGGCTGAATTTAATCCATAAATACCTAGCTGTTGGTGAATTAATTCGGTACATAACCCTATCACCAATTACTCTTTTGCGATCAGTAGCTGTCCACCCACACTCATCCAAATTTTCATTATTATCATTAGAGCTGCATGTTTCTATAACAACATTAGTATTTGTCGGTTCTTCTAAACCAACACTTAAACCAGCCCAACGATAAACACTAGTAAGGTCGTGCGCCTCTGAAATATACTCTCCCTCCTCTATAAAACCCGAATGATCGGTGGGCAAAACATAAGTATAAATAGCATCACGATAAGC
>JAAZKO010000023.1 GCA_012799795.1 Minisyncoccota bacterium
ATGACAGCTTTTATTAGGGCAGAAGACGTAGAAGTATTAAATTTACCGATTAGTCTGACAAGAGGGAAAGTTTTAGGTGAGAGCATCACTGCTGGTAATGAGAATTTATTGGCGAGTACCACTTCGTCTTCTACTAATCTAAATGCAAGTAGTTCAGCGGTTGTTAATCAAATTGATACAAACGGAGAAGCAAGTATTGAAAGTTTGTTAGCTGAATTTAGTGAGGATGAAGATCTTGATCTAGTTGAAATCATTTCACAACTTGAATCTGTCAATCGCATTGAGAAAATTATTATGCCTTTTCAAAACAGTGCTAAAAAAATTGTTTTAGTTAATAGGTCAATGTTGAATTTATTAGGTATCGATGAAAATTCAGCTTTAGGAGAAAGTTTTAATGCAACACTGGTGTTTGATGGCAAATTATTTAATCAATCAGAGTCATTAGTTGAATCTGATGAGGTGATGATGACCATCGCTGGAATATTGCCAGATGACAAGACCCCAGCTTTTTACTTGCCTTTTGGTGATGTCAAAGGAACTGGGATTAGTAATTATTCTCAAGCAAAAGTTATCATTGGTGATCAAGACAAAATTATTCAAAGTAGACAAGAGATTGAAACGATGGGCTTTCGTACTAATTCAGTGCTTGATACCGTGGAAAGAATTAATAATTTATTTAACAGTTTGAGGTTGGGGCTATTAGTATTTGGTTTAGTTGCACTTAGTGTGGCAGCTTTAGGGATGTTTAATACTTTAACAGTTTCTCTATTAGAAAAAACTAGGGAGGTGGGTTTAATGAAAGCAATCGGGATGAAATCTCAAGAAGTAAAGATGTTGTTTCTGGCAGAATCAGTAATTATGGGTTTTTTGGGAGGTGTGCTTGGTTTAATATTTGGCTTTTTAGCTGGGCAAATTTTAAATTTAGTTTTAACTAGTATTGCTGTAGCCAGTGGCTTTGATCCCATCGTTGCCACTCACATTCCTTTCAACTTAGCTTTGCTAATTACTGCTTCCTCTTTTGTGATTGGAGTAGCCACCGGTTTTTATCCTGCAAATCGAGCAACTCGTATTTCAGCGCTCAATGCGTTGCGCTACGAATAATTTTATTTGTTGGAATTTTAAAATCTAACAGCCGCGTTATCATTATATAAAAGCTTAATTTGGTCTTGGGTGAGTGCGTAGTTATAAATGCGCACTTCGTCAATTTGACCATTAAAATTATAATTTGTGCCCTGATAGGTACCGATTTTAGCACTGATGTCATTAACTGCTAAATTGCCCGTTGCTGGAGTAGTTCCAACTAATTTTCCATCTTTATATATTTTAATATTTGCTCCGTCATAAGTGCCGACAAAATGGTACCAGCGATTCAACTCATGGATTTCAGAATCACTTGCATTTTTGTCTAGTCCCCCCACAGTCACTCTGAAGCGAATTTTACTAGCATAATTTTCTAGTAAAAAAGTCCACGGAGTTCCCTTTACAGCAATCACTGAATAGGCTTGCCCTCCTCCATAGGCATTGTATTTTGCCCAGGCTGAAACCGAAATTTGATCGCTAAAATTTCTAATACTACTGTTATTTCCTAAATCTATATAGTCATTAGTTCCATCAAAACTCAGCGAACCGTTAAATTTTCCTTCTCTGCCGTTATACCAAGCATCTGTGGAATTTCCCGAGCTACAACTGCCCAAAGCATTTTGACTACCACCACTAGTAATATTAATAGTGCCGTGATTGTCGTTGCCGGAGGCGTCATTAGCTATTGGTCCTTGGCATTCATCTAGACGCCAATGGGCGACAGGAGCGCCACGATTATAGTCCCAAGCTATTTGAGCAGGAGTACGGGCATAGTCGTAGATGCGAACTTGATCGATTGCGCCGTTATACCAATAACTAGTTCCAGAATTAGTTTTTCCAAACATAATGGCTGTAGATTGGAGATTGGGTGTATAGGTGTCTGTAACTTTTAATTTACCATCCGTATAGAGAGATGCGGTGCCGTTTGCTCCTCCACTAAAAGTAAGAGTTACAAAATGCCAATTATCATCGTTAATAGCAGATCCATAGTTTCTTCCATAAAAACCACCGCCAATTGAGCTTGACGCTCCTAAGTTGGCTGATGCGCACCAACCGAGCCAAGCAGATTGAGAACCGGCAGCGTTTCCCATAACAATCCCTAATCCAAAATTACTATGTGACCCTGTTTTAAACCAACCCTGCAGAGTAAAAGCTGAGGACCCAACGATCATGTTATTGCCTACTTGAACATAATTATTACCTTCAAAATTTAAGGCTGAACCTAAATTATTTGCTCCCTTGATCCAGTTGCTACTGGTCATATTAAACAAATTTCCATGATTATTATTGCCAGAATAATCATTGGCTACTGATCCGGTGTTCTCATCGAAAGTCCACTCTCCAACTGGCGGCGAACAGGCACTGGTATCTCCAGGCACACAATATTGGCTAGCTGCCGATCCAGCTGCGCCAGCAGGACTCTCAGGTGATTGGCCCATAATAGTAGACAAACCCTGGTTATATTCTTGAAGAATTTCTTCGGGCTTGAGGGCAGAATCATAAAATTTTACTTCATCAATAAGACCTTTGTATGGATAATTAACTGAATCGTATTGACCGATTCTAAAAGGTTGATTCCAGCTGGGAATTGTGGTGACGTGGGCTGTTCCAGATTGTTCTCCATTGATATACCATCTTTCTTCAGCTCCGTTAAACCAGTAAATAACGTGGGTCCAGTTATTATTTGGTACATCACCACTTCCGCTTGACCAAAAATTTCCATTTTGTTGTGATAACATTCTGCCGCCATAGTCAATTAACAATCTATTAGCACCGCCATATCCGAGTATTGTTCTATAGTTTCCGGTATTTTCAGGATTTACCCAGACTGAAATAGTAAAAGGGGTGCCTGGAGTCAAGTTACTAATAGCTGCTACACTTACATAGTTGCTAGTTGTTCCATCAAAACTCAAAGCACTGCCTTTTTTACCTTGTTTTGTCCACTTTGCACCAGTGATGGTGCCATGATTTTCTAGATCAGAGGAGTCATGAGCTGTAGCTCCATGGTTTTCATCGAATTTCCAATAAGCCAATAACTTATTTGTTAAAGGGGCGATTAAAGTTGTTTCTGCCTGATGACCGAAAGCTGCTTTGGAGCCAATTTTTGTACTACCAACAATGTAGTCAGAATTGATTTGCTCGTCGCTACGAGCATAAGGATAAATTTTGATTTCATCCATCAGACCATCTGTCCACCAACCATACATATTGCCAATGATGAGAGCTTGAGTGTTATCTATACTGTCGCTAATGGCTGAAATATCTAATTCATTATTTTGTTTTTTACCATTGATGTAGGCTAAAACTTTTCCATTTGTTCTGTCAAAAACAAAATTATAATGAACCCATTGATTAATTAACTCAGCAGGTTGGCTGCCACTATCAAAATCTAAAGTAGTTCTAATAAGATTATTAGAAATATCATGGAGACATATATCTATTCCAGTGCTTTTATAGCCATGACCAATGTCAAAACCGGCATTTCCTGCGCCACCAGCATAACAAGCAGCAGATTTTTTAATCATAAAATTTGATCGGGGATAAGTGTAATTACGATGAAGTGCCCAGGCAGAAATGGTAAAGTCTTTAACGCCAAAATTTAGCACTTTGCTATCGGCAATTTTGACATTTCCAGGGAAATTGAGACATTGGCCAGTTATACAAGAGGCAGGATTTTCCCAAGTGGCTGTGCTAACTGTTCCGTGATTCCCTTGACCACTAGAATCGTAGGCAGTATTGCCACTTTCTTCGTCAAACTTCCAATAGGCAACTGGAGCAGGCGAGATCTCTTCGCTGGTGGAAATAGAAGTGCTTGGTTCGATGTTTGCATATCGTCGAACAAACAAATTATCATAATATGCTGTTCCAGCACCATGACTCCAAATTCCTACGTGAGAGTAACTATTTGTAATATCCCAATTGTCAAAAGCACTTTGGCGAGTGGAGTCAAAATACAAGGCCTTTAGAGTTCCCGAACTTACTACGGCTTTGTATACATGCCAATTGGCATCTATGCTTTGGGAATTGGCAAAAGAACCAAAAACAGCATTGTGTGTTTCCACTATTAGATTGTTAGAAGCTCTAAGATATATTCCATAATAATCTGCGTTAGTTCCATTACTAGCGAAAATAAATCCCGGATGAGGGTTGTTTTGAGTAGTATTTGGAGTTCTAATGGCTAGTTCCACGACGTAGTCGCTTTCAAACTGAACTTCTTTATATATTTCTCCTGGTGCGTTGCTGCCACTAACCCCCAGTACTTGTCTAGCTCCGTCCAAACTTAGCGAAAAGTTATTTGTTTCACCTATCCATCCCGAGTATTCTTTAAAATCATCAAATAATTCAAAAACACTGCGACCATCTTCTACATTATCAGCACCACTATTTCCATAATATATAAAAATAGTGCTAGCATCATTTCCCTTATAAATATTAGGAATTTTAACCCAAACTTTTGTGTTGCTAGCATTACATCCGGGGCTACCTTCTTCAATCCAGTGGGGAAGGAGATTGCCATGCCAATCGGTGACTCTTAAGTCTGCACAATTGTTTTGCATTTTAGAATTAGAAATTAAGCTTGCTGTGTCTAACCCGAAACTTATTTGAAAATTTTCTAAATTTTCGCCATTAGCATTACTAATTAGTATGCCCCTTCTATACAACCAAGTTTCATTCCACCACTGTGCCGCAACTTGTTTAACTTGAGTTAGGCTGTATAGAGCTAAACCAATCAAAAAAGGAAGGACGATCAGCAAAACGTTGCGTATTTTCTTCTTAGTAAAGAGGCTAGTAAAATAATTACTCAAGGTCATAAAGTGGTTTTTAGTCTGTAAAGTATTTTTCAGTATAAAGAAAAAATGAAATAACAGCTAGTGCTTATTGGTGCCTCCACCAAGAATCGAACTTGGATTTAAGGTTTAGGAAACCTTCGTTCTATCCATTGAACTATGGAGGCTAAGTTTTACGAGAAGGCCTTTTTTAAAAATCTTATTAATCACTTCCAAGTCGGAGATGGCGGACTCGAACCGCCGACCTCGGCGTCCCGAACGCCGCACTCTAGCCATCTGAGCTAATCTCCGTTTTTATACTGAGCTCCGTGTTGCCGATCTTATTTCAAATTAATGGCGTATAAGTTAAAGGGCGAATCTGGACTAAAACTAGTATAAATAATAATCTGACTGCCATCTGGCCAAGGATAAACAAATTCATCAATAAAAGGACCAGAGTAAATAACTGTATTATTATGGCTATCATATTCCATAATTTGTATTTTACCGTCTGCCACATAAAGCAAATGTTTGGAATCGGGAAACCATTGTAAACTGTTTAAACTAACTCCTGAATAATAATTATTGAAATTAAGAGCGGTTGTTTCTTTATCACTAGTTAAATCTGCCTGCAAACGTAAAAAAGCTTCTGGAGAAGCTTCTAGTTTGCGGATTTGATTACTAAATAGATCATCACTTAATAATTGTTTATTGAGAAAACTCAGTTCGATTTTCTCATCTAAATTACTATTTTCAGTTTTTTTATCTAGATCGCTATTTTCAACTCCTAAATTCAGTAAAGGAAAATTAGGCCGAATTTCTTCATTTAAAACTAAGAAGTTTTTATCTTCTTCTCGATCATAAACATAAATATTGCCAGCCTTTAAGTTTCTTTCTTCAGCTTGGTTACTGGCAGCGGGTAGGGGAGGAATAAGTTCCTCTGGCAAAGTAACATTGGCTGTGGCCGTGTAGAGCAAGCGTTTTTTATCTGGAGAAATATAAACATTTTTTGCTGACTGCGTAGCGACTTGCAGAATTTCTGGAGGAAATTTTTCCAAAAATAGGCGTTCTTTTTGATAGATCTCTTCTTCCCAAGCCGATAGGGTTTTAGTTCTCAAATAAGAGATGTCAATTTGTTCTAATAAAGAACTTTTTTTATCAACTGGTATTAAAAACTCTGTTCTTCCAAATTTTTCATCGACCAAAATCATTATTTCCTGACTATCTGGCGACCAGATAACGTGGGCTTTATCTAATTCCAAAGCAGGAACATCGTCACTAATTTGACGAGGTCCACTTTGTATAGATAAAAAATTGCTAGTGAGTTCTAATAAATAAAAGCCATTATTGGTTGGAGTATTAGCTTGCTTAACATGGAAAAGAATTTTTTGTCCATCGGGGGAAGGGTGAATATTAGCGATTCCAGTAAAAGTAAGAGGAGAAAAACTAGGAGCGCTGGGAAATAAAGTAGCGTTGGTTTGTGTAACTAATTCCTCTTGGACTGAGAGGTTTTTTTGCCAAATTGAATAGCCCTCTTTAACAATTTTAATGTGGTATTCTCCTGGATCAATGTAAATGGTGTCATCGCTAGCAGTTACCAAGCGATCATCAATAAAAACCTGGGCCCCAGTAGGAAAGGAATTAACATTTAATAGCCCAGTATTGGCGACTATACCATTTTTGGTTAAGCGCCAACTACCTCGAGCATAGCGAATTGCAAAAATACTCCCAATGACGACCACTAATAAGGAGAATAAAGTATATCCTATTCGAGTGGTAAAAATTGCCTTGAAAATATTTTTTACTTGCTCAATTAAGTGCTGAGCAAAATTTTTATTTTTTTTCTTCGCCATTTAATTTAAGTCTTTCAATTGATATTTTTTGTGCCTTGTTCTTGCTGAGGTCTTTGACTATTATATCAATTAGATGCCTAAAAGTCTTGATTTTGTTAAGAAAACAAACAAACCCTCATTGTGGCAACGTTTGGACTGGCGCCAGGCATTAGCAATTGACTTAGGAAGCAATGAAATTCGTATTTTCCGAGCCAATCTTCTTCAAAAAAAACAAGTGGAAGTGCTAAATATTGATCAAGCTTGTGTCGCTATCAAACGAGCTAGCTCCTTTAGTAAAGTTAAGGTTTTGGCAATTGGTCGAGATGCTCTAGAAATGAGAGAAAGATTGGGAGATGAGGTGGAGGTAATTTTTCCCATTATTGCTGGGAGAATTATTAACGAAAAATTGGCCAAAATCTTACTCAAAGAATTATTGAAAAAAGCTTTGAGAGTAGATAGAATTTTACCTTTTGTAATTAGTCCAGTTGTGCTTGTTACTGTTAAAGCGAAGACTAGTGAGATTTCGCGAAGGACTTTGAGTCGCTTATTTTATGATTTAGGAGTTAGCGAAGTACATTTATTATCCGAACCGCTGGCGGCCGCCATTGGTGTTGGTGTGCCGATTGCTGATGCCAGTGGGGTGATGTTAATGCAAATGGGTGCGGTGGGCGTTGAGGCGGCCGCCCTGTCTTTGGGTTCGGTAGTCAGTTGTCAAAGCAATCTGTGGACGGGAACAGTAGCGGGTTGGGAATTAGATGAATTATTACGAGCCTATTTAGTTAAAAAACATCACTTACTAATTACTTTGGAAGCCAGCGAGACTCTAAAAAAACAAATTAAACTTGCTCCGAGCAGTGAAAATAGCGAAAGTGGAAATCTAATAAATTTAGTGGGTAGGGATTTAATCAGTAAAAAAGCGAAGACAGTCGCCATCAGTAATCAAGAATTGTTGGAAGCTGTTAAACCAGTAATCAAAGATTATATATTTTTAATTGAGCGCCTGTTGGAAGAAATGCCCAATGCTCTTTTAGCTGACATTTTGGACAGGGGTTTGCTTCTTTCTGGTAATTTAGCAAAACTGCATGGTTTGGATCAGTTTTTAGCTCATTCTTTGAAAATGCCGGTGGCTGTTGTTGATGATCCAGATTTGGCAGCGGCAACAGGAGCTCTAACGGTTTTGGAAAATTTGGAATTATTTAAAGCTAGTTTAGCTTATGCTTGATTTTTAAATTAAGCCAGTAATCACTTTGACGACACAAAACTTTTTTGGCAATTTTTTGATCATTTAATAAAAGTTCTACGGCTTTTTCTAGATAAATGGTATTTTGCGAACCTTTAAGCAAAACTAAATCACCTGCTTGTAAATTTTTTAATAAAGCTTTGCCGGCTAGTTTACTATCAGAAAAAATTTCGACTTTCTTAATTTTTGCTCCATCTTGATTAATTTTGCTTTGCAAAATGGGTAAAGCATACTTTTCCATTAATGGTCCCACTAAGTATATTTCGCTAAAATGACCAGCCAATGCCTGAGCGACTTCTTGATGAATAACTTGAGCTTCTTCGCCTAATTCTCGAATATCTCCAACAATGGCAACGAGGCGTTTAATTTTTTGATCATTATTGGCTAGTTCTTTGGCTAATTCAATCATTTCCAACATTCCCGAGGCATTATATGAGCTATCCAAAATGTAGCTGCTGTTTTTACCAAGGAGCAAAGTGCTTCTACTAGGTTCTAATGTCCAGTATTTCTCTAAGTTTTTTTTGATTTCAGTTTTTTTTAAACCAAGTTTAAAAGCAAACAAAATAGCACTAGCTAGAGCTGAAAAGTGATGTCGACCTAACACTAAATTTTTGAGATTAATTTCTATCAATCGATTGCCCGAGTTATATTGTTTTAAACGATTATTAACTTCAAAAACAAAAAGGCTTCCGTCTAAATTGACTTGCCAATCAATTAGTTTTAAATCTAAGTCATGATTTTGCGCAGTACTGTTATCACCAAAACTTAAAATCTCGGCTTGAGTCTGACGACTAAATTGCCAAATAGCTGAATCGTCACGGTTGATAATCGCCAAACCGTTGTTGGGGAGTGATTGGGCTAATTTGCTTTTTTCTGCGGCAATTAGTCTAATGGCTGCTTGTTCGCGTTTATCTTGGTCTTTTTCACTAATAAATTGATCAAAATTTTGGCTGTGTATAGCCTTAGCATTAAGCATAATAGCAATTTGAGGCTGGACGATGCTTAGCAGATATTCCATATTTTTTGGTGGGAGAGGGCTGTCAATTCCCATTTCAATGACATAAATGTCAAATTGTTCCCAGTTACTAAGCAATTTCCAAGGAGCCAGCAAGATGAGGCGCAGCCAATCGAGAAGACTATAATTTTTTACCCTCAAGCCTAAAATATCCAAGGGAATACCTGATTCAGAATTGGCTTTACTGCTAATTTTAACTTTTAAGCGAGCTTTGTTTTTGCCTAAAGCAGCTAAGACTGCCGACTGGCAAGTAGTTTTACCAGCACTACCCGTAATGCCAACGATTTTTGCTTGTTTATTCTTTTTTAATTGCAACTTAGCAAAAAAACGTAAATAGGAAAGGACTAGGGGAGCTAATTTATCTTTAATATTCATTTCCAATACTCATTCAATCTTTTAGCAAATTATTAACAGCTAGCTGAAATTGTTGTCCACGATCTTGATAATCCTTAAATAAGCCAAAACTAGCACAAGCTGGACTGAGCAAGACGACATCACCTGTCTTGGCCCAATTACTTGCTAATTCAACTGCCTCAGACATCGAGTGACAAAGTTGATATTTAGGGAAAGTAGTCATCAATAAGCCCCTTTTTTGCCACAGCTCTTGCAATTTTTGCAAGATTTTTTCTCCAATTGGGGGGAAGAGCAGCAGCGCTTTTACTTTTTGTTCAATAATACTTGTCAAATATTCACTAAGGTCTAGCTTTTTGTCAGAACCACCAGCTAGTAAAATGACTTTTTCTTGAGGAAAACTACGAATGGCAGCGCTGCTAGCAGTAGGATTGGTGGCAACTGAATCATCAAAATATTTAACACCATTAATTTCAGCAATAAATTCCAGTCGATGAGCTAAACCTTTAAAATTGCTAATGCTTTCCTGTAAACTGGCAGGTTTTACTTGAAAAATTTTAGCCACTGCAATGGCGCTTAAAACATTGTATAAATTGTGTTTGCCCAGTAACTTTACTTCTTTAACAGGCATGAGTTTAAGCAATTGACCTGCTTTATCTTTTTCTCGCCAATAAATTTCTTCATTTTTAATAAACACGTCAATATTAGCTTTATCACTTTCATCTTCTAGTGAATGTTTTACTCGATGATCACTGCGCACGGCACTTAATTTAGCTAATTGTTTGGCCCCGTTGAGTTGAGGATTGTAGACAAGCCAATCGTTAGCACTCTGATAGCGAGTGATGGCTGTTTTTGAAGCATAGTATTGTTCGAAATTAGCAAAATAATCTAAATGCTCTGGAGTGACATCAAGTAGTACTGCCACTTGAGGGCTAGCTTTTAATTCAGCCAACTGGTGAGAGGATAATTCTGCTACTACTAGGGTATCTTGATCAATTATTGATAAATAATTAAGAGCTGGTCGACCAATATTGCCCAAGAATACAGTTTTCCGGCCACTTTGACTCAAAATATCAAAGATCAACTGACTAGTGGTGCTTTTACCTTTACTACCCGTAATGCCAATAATGCTGCCCTGACAGCGGTCAAAAAACAATTGCATGTTGGAAGTAATTTGCAAACTGGGATTGAGTTCTAGAGCTGCTTGAATGGCGGGTAGGGTAATAGGAATACCAGCAGTTTTGATTAAAAAGTCAAAATTAGCTAAATTTTCTAAATAATGATCGCCAATTTGCCAGACTAATTTTTGATCTAGTCGACTAATCTCTTTCCATTCTGGAAAATTTGCTAATAATATATCGGTGGGGGATTGATCAGCTAAAGTTAGTTCTTGTTCGGGAAACTGTTCGCGTAAAAAGCGGTAACTAGACAAACCTTCTCTGCCAAGCCCCAAGATAATAATACGCGCTCCAAACAAGTCAGACATAATTTATATTTTAGCATTTTTACTCTAGTTTTGGGCGATCATAAAATTTCTTTGTGCTATGATAAAAAAATGAAATCTTTGTTTTTCCAATTGCCCATTTATACAGCTGGCTGGAAAGATTTTTGGATTTTGCTCAAAAATCACTTAGAGAAATCAGTTCCACCAGGTTTATTGTTAATTTTTACTCCCAATCCAGAGATACTTGTTCAAGTAGATCAAGACCCAGCTCTTTTTAAAATACTAAAAACTGCAGATATTTTATTGCCGGACGGCATCGCTTTGTTATTGGCTAATCGCTGGATTAGATTTTGTCAGCGTCTGCTGTTTTTGCTAAAAGAGCCACTTATGCCAGTCAAAATCACAGAAAAAATGGCTGGTGTAGATCTGGCTGACAAATTGCTTGTGGAAGCAGCTAAGAAAAATTATCTTAGTTTAATTATTGGTGGACGTAATTATGCAGAGTTTTGGGGGAAGTCTGGTGGTGAATATCAGGGAGAAATGTTTGAGGATGAAGCTAGTTTAATTAAATTAAAGAAAAATTTGTATTGGACTGAGGCTTATCAAGATAAAGATGAACCTTTGCCGATCGAAGATCAGGCAATTGAACGCATTTTAAAAAAAGTTAAACCACAAATAGTTTTTGTGGCTTTAGGCTCATTGCATCAGGAAAAATGGTTAGTTGAATGGCGCGCGCGCTTGGAACAAGCAGGCGTGGCGTTGGCGATAGGGGTGGGGGGTTCTTTTGACTTGTTATTTGGTCGGGTGACGCGCGCGCCTCGCTTATTTCGTGCTTTAGGTTTGGAATGGTTGTGGCGTTTATTAAAACAGCCGTGGCGCTGGCGACGTCAATTGCGTTTAGTAAAATTTCTTTCTTTAGTGAGAAAAGAAGCCAAAAGATGGCAAAAAATGAGCAAAGCTCAGTTGGGCTGAGCTGAGTTGTTTATAAAACTGCTTAATTGTCTTTTAATTCCTCTGGATTGACACCTAAGAGCCATAAAACGGCCTCTTTTTTGTAGCGACGATCACCACGAGAGTTAATTCTGATAGCGGGAAGCTTACCACGCTTACCCCAGCGTTTAATGGTAAGTGGAGAAACTCGTAGTAAATCAGCTACTTCTCTGACTGTTAATAAGTCAGGTAGGTTTTTAATATCAAGTTTAGCGGCGTCAGTGGCTCGACCGGTTTTTTTCTCATCACTGTTATTAAGATTTGGATTAATGATTGGACTATCGCTCATTTTGCCTTTCTACGGCTTATTTTTTAAGCCTATAAGAATTGTTAAATTTAGTAATTGTTCGATCCATTATGATCTACACTTAACAATAGCAGACTAAGACAAATTAAGTCAATAAGCAATTTTTATTTCTAGATCAAAATTGCACAAATTGCTGATTTTTTTATTTATTTTATAAGGTTTTACAGCTCTTTATTATTTAGCATCCTATAATTTTTTAGAATTAAGAAAATTAGACCTATAATTTATTGAAAACTAGCAAGAAATGACAAAAACAAAATAAGCAAAACCAGCAGAACACAACAAAAACCCCGCTTGTAGCGGGGCTGATGAATAATTTCTTTTTAGGAAATTTACCTATAGGAAATTTGCCTAATAGTCAGAACTTATTTGAGTTCGACTACACAGCCAGCTTTTTCCAAAGCTTTCTTGGCTGCTTCAGCATCTTCTTTCTTGGCACCTTCCAAGACTAGTTTAGGAGCTGATTCCACGAAGGTTTTAGCGTCGCCTAGACCTAGGTCTGGTTTGAGAGTGCGGACTGCTTTAATAGCAGCAATTTTGTTGCTTCCAGCTTCTTTGAGGATGACGTCAAATTCGTCTTTTTCCTCAGCAGCGGGAGCTGCAGCAGCGGCTGGGCCGGCGGCCATCATCATGGGAGCTGCGGCGCTAACGCCGAATTCTTCCTCGAGGGCGCTGACCAGTTCTGAAACTTCCATTAAGGAAAGTTCTTTGACTGCATCAACAATTTTTTGCACTTTGGCGCTAAGTTTTTCTGCTTTTTCTGCCATTGTGATCCTTTCTGTTAATTAGTGTCTTGACTAATTAGTAATAATTTTTAAATTTTTATTCTTTTTTATCTGTCTTTTTTTTATCTCCAATAGCTTTGAGTACGTAGACTAAATCTTTGCTTTTTGCGGTTAAGGTGTTGACTAAACCTTGTCCTGGACCCTTGAGTCGTTGGATTAACATTAAGACCAACTCGCTCTTACTGGCTAATTTGCTAATGGCTTCAATTTTCTCAATTGACAATACTTCGCCATCCATCAAGCCTTCTTTAATGCTTAATTTTTGTTTATTTTGGTGAAAATTAAAAAGGGCTTTTAAACCAGCAACAGCATCTTCGTAAGAAAAAATAATGGCATTCATACCGGTCAAAGACTCAGTTAATTTGCCTTTGCCTATTGCAATGTCAATTAGAGTGTTTTTAGTAACAAACATTTCGCCACCAGCTTCTTTGAGATCGTTACGCAAGGCGGTTAGGTCGTTAACAGTACTTCCTGAATAATCAACAATCACCAAAGACTTGGCACGATCAATCTTCTCTTGAATAATTTTCACTTGTTCTAAATTATCTTTACTAGGCATAAATCCTTTTTATCAATTTTTAATTATTTTCTAAAATTTACTAAAAATTAGAACTACTCTGTAGCCAAAAACTTGAGAAAGGAGAAAAACGAAATGCTTTTGCTTCCTCGGTGTGATAATTAAGCTTTGCAGCCCACACTGTCTTTGGACAACAGAGGAATTATAGCAGAGAATACCTGACTGACAAGGCGCATTTACAAGTAATAATTAATAAGCCATAATAGGATTTAGATGAAAAAACAAAATTTAATTGCCAAATTTTTTTTATTATTTTTTACTTTTTTCTTTTTCTTGATTTCAAGCCTGATATTTAGTAAAGCAGTGCTGGCAACAAGCTATAGTATTGATCGAACGCAAATCGAGATATTCCTGCAAAGTGATGGTTCGGCCAAAGTGATTGAGCAACGCGCTTTTAATTTTCGAGGTGATTATCGCTTTGTTTATCAGAAAATTAACTATCAAAACGATCAGAGTTTGTCTGATTCCGGAAGAGGCGAGGCATATTTCTTAAAGAATTTTGAACTTTGTGAGCTTGATCAAAGTAGTGGAGTGTCTAAATATAATTGTTATGAATTACTAGAACAGAATGAAGTAAATTTAATTGAAGCTCGCAGTAATCCCGATAATACTTTTTATTTAGAACAACGAGCTAGAGAATATTTTTTGCAATGGCACTATCAAGCTCTCAACGAAACAAAAATTTTTGAACTACGTTATGAAATTGAAAATCTACTAACTCAACAAGATAGTGTTGCGGAATTGTACTGGCAATTTGTGGGTGACGATTGGGAAGTAGCTCATGGGGCTATTGAGATCTCTGTTTATTTACCAAGCAACTTTTTAGCTTCGCAATTGAGAGAGGTTCAGGCTTGGGGCCACGGTCCTTTGGCTGGAACAGCAAGCATTGATGCTTTGCCTAATGATAATGCTTTATATGGCATTCATTTTAACGCGCCTTTTTTGCCTGTTGCTCAATTTTTAGAAGGACGAGTAATTTTACCCATGGAAGCTTTAATAGATGTTGAAACTCTGCCCGCTGGCACATCAAATCTTCAAGAGATTATCGAACAAGAACAAGAATTTATTGCTAAAACAGAAGCGAAGCTAAAAAGAGAAGAGCTGATTGTTAAGACTTTCTTTCTTATTTCTTTATTATTGAGTATTTTAGGTATCATATGGTTTGTGCAAAGTTTGTTAGCTCATCTAAAATTGGCTAAAGAAGAGCGCTTACAAGTTCTGCCAGGAGTGTGGGAGCCACCTAGCGATTTAGAACCGGCTCTAGTTTATCAATTGTTGCATAAGACTAAAAAGTTAAATCCCACTGTTTTTACAGCAACTGTTTTGTCGCTGGTGCATAAGAAAGTCTGTCGGATTGTGCGTAGTGATAAAAAAGAGGGTTTTATCAAAAAAGATTATCGTTATTTTCTGGAGTTGACCGACAAAGCAGAGCGAGTGTCATTATCCGTGATCGAGCAGGAAGTTTTTGATTTTTTATTCAAAATCGTTGGCGGACATTATATTCGTTATTATCATCGATCCAGTCGCCAGTGGATTAATGAACAGAAATTTAATCAGTTGTGGCGCAAAGCTAATCCTGAGGGCAGTCGCGATGATTTATTGAGCGAAAAAGAGCAAACTCGGCAAAATTTAGATTTACAAGACATTGCCAAATATACTAAAACTTATGCTAGTAGTAGCTATCTGTTGTTTCAAAGTTTAGAAAAAAAAGCTTTCGAAGCTAATTTAGCCGATGGCTATTTTGATCAGAAGTCTCATCAATATGCCAGTGGTTTAAGTAATTTAAAATTATTTATTAGCCCCTTAATTAGTTTCTTTTTAATTTTTGTTCTTGGCAATTTTTCATCCACTGTTGAATCTCTTCTAAGCGAATCTTGGCTAACTTTTACTTGGCCACTTATTATTGGCAATTTACTAATTGGTACCAGTGCTGCAGTAGTAATGTTGATTCTGCAATATGCTAGTGAAAAAAGAACTGAAAAAGGTCATCGCGAAGCCGAACAGTGGTTGTCTTTTAAGAAGCATTTAAAGGATTATAAAAAGACTAAAAATTATGCCATTGATTCAATTATTCTTTGGGAAAAGTATTTGGTTTATGGCACTTTATTTGGCGTATCAATGAAGGCTCTTTCACAGTTACCAGTTAAATTTAAAGATTGGTCACCAGCCGATCAACAGATGTTGGTAAATTATTGGGGAATGTCGAGCGTTAATTTAACGAAGTCCGCTGTACTTGATATGAGTAATTTTAATTTGGGTAGTATTACTCACTCACTTAACTCTTTAGGTGGAGCTTTTCAAACTATTAGCAGTGGCGTATCACGTAGTTATGGTGCCAGCGGCGGTGGCTCAAGCGGTGGTTTTTCTGGAGGGGGAGGTGGTGGCGGTGGTGGTGGCGGCGGTGGCGCTGGTTAAGCCAATTTTTGATTAATCAAGCTTATTTTTATGCTATAATGACTAGCAATGTTAAACATTATCTCAACTACCAACACTACTAGCCCCTAACGGGTTGTTGTGTAATGGAGTTTTAGATAATTGAACAAAGACACAGACCCGCAGGCAAGGCGGGTTTTTTGATAGCAATTATCTGTAAAATTCATTAAAATGATTAATAGACAAAGATGGAAGGACTTATGAATCAAGAAGAAAAATTATTTGCGCTGCGCCATAGTGCCGAGCACGTGTTAACGCTGGCGATGGAGCGACTTTATTCACCTAATAAAAAAAATCAAGGCAAGATCAAAACAGCTGGTGGGGAATACAAACTAACTAAGCCAGCGATTGTGAAGGCAATGGGGCCAGCTATTGCTGAGGGTTTTTATTTTGATTTTGATTTATCCAAAGAAGCGGAAAAAGCAGGTTTCCGTTTAATTGAAGCTGATTTAGCTAAAATTGAAAAGGAAATGGCTAAGTTAATCGAGCAAAATTTTCCAATGCAGCGTATGGAAATATCTATCGACTTAGCGCGAGCTATTTTTCATGACAATCCATATAAACAAGAATTATTGGATGACTTAGCCAAATTAGATGCTCGAGAGACTCAAGTTGATCCAGTTTCTCTGCGCTTAGATCAAGAGCATGAATTGGTGGAGCCGGGGATAGTTAGTATTTATTTAACCGCTAATGCTGATCAGATCAAAGCTGATAAACAATTGCTAGAAGGTTTAATGTCTAGCAAACTGGCTGATGCCCAAAGCCGGATTAATTTACAAAGTTTTGTGGATTTATGTAAAGGTCCTCACGTTGAAAAAATCGGCGAAATTAAAGCTTTTAAATTATTAAACATTGCGGGTGCCTACTGGCGAGGCAGTGAAGACAATAAGATGTTAACTCGCATTTATGGTACTGCTTTTTTCAATCAAGCCGATTTGGATGAGTTTCTAAAAAATCGTCAATTAGCGCTGGAGCGTAATCACCGTAAAATTGGTAAAGAAATGGGTCTCTTTGCGGTGATTAATGAGATTGGGCAGGGGCTTCCAGTGTGGTTGCCCAATGGTTATGCGATGCGCCGAGCCATTGAAGATTATATGATTTTGTTTGAGCGAAGTTTTGGCTATAGCCACGTTTTAACCCCTCATATTCATCGCAAAGAATTATTTGAAAAATCGGGCCATTTAGGGTTTTATGATGAAAGTATGTACCCACCATTGACTTATCAAGAGGGGGGGGATGATTCGGTGGCAGATGAAACATATTATCTAAAACCAATGAACTGTCCCGCTGCGATGATGATCTACAAACTTGAGCCTCACAGCTATCGTGAACTACCAATAAAGCTAGGTGAGTTTGGTACAGTTTATCGTCGGGAAAAATCTGGTGAATTGCACGGTTTGCAAAGAGTTCGTGGTTTTACGCAAAATGATGCTCATATCTTTTGTACTGCTGAGCAGTTGAAAGACCAGTTTTTAGAAGTGATGAAGATGTTGGAAATTTTTTATAAAGCTGTCGGTTTTGATAATTACAAATTTAGATTATCAGTTTCTGATCCTGAAGACAAAAAATTTCAAGTTTGTGGTTCGCTGGCGGATTGGCAAAAAGCGGAAAACACCATGCGCGAAATTCTTGATGAAGCGGGAGTGGAGTATGAAGAAGTCAAAGGCGACGCGGCTTTTTATGGTCCTAAACTAGATGCGCAAGCGATCAATGTTTTTGGTAAAGAAGATAGTATTTCCACTATTCAGGTAGATTTTAATTTACCGGAGCGTTTTGGAGTGAGTTATATTGACGAAGAAGGTAAGGAGCAGAGACCGTTTGTTATTCATCGAGCTTTAATTGGTTCTTTTGAACGCTTCTTTGCTTTTTTAATCGAACATCATGGGGGAGATTTTCCACTATGGTTTGCTCCAGTGCAAGTAAAATTATTGCCTATTGCCGATCGGCATTTATCTTACACGCGATCGGTGATGGATAAATTGCTTAGAGCAGGAGTGAGAGTGGCAATTGATGAGCGCTCAGAGCGTTTGCAGGCCAAAATTCGTCAAGCTGAAACAGAAAGAGTCCCACTAATGTTAATCATTGGTGATAAGGAAGTGGAAAAGCAAGAATTGAGTTTACGCACCCGCGGCCAAGCCCAAGGCCTATTGAAAGAAGGCACAGTTAACTTAGATGAAATTATCAAAAAAGCAAATACTTTGCCAGATTTGAGATAATTATTTTTCTTCTTCTAATTCGTAGTTAACTCTAACGGCTGGGCCCATTGAAGGAGCAATAACTAACTTAACAATTTTGTTTTTTAAAGCTCGAATAATTGTTAGTAAATTTTCTTCTAGCATTTTGTCATCCATGCTCACTTTGCCAATTACCAAATGCATTAATGGAGCTTTTTTCTCTGTTTTGAGCGTAAAATTACCAGCTTCCAGTTCTTTTTTCTTCAATTCTGGCTTGGGAGTTAAAGTGCCATTTTTAGGATTAGGCATCAAACCTTTCGGTCCCAAGATTTTCGCTAATTTGGCGAGCTTAGGCATTAATTCCGGTGAAGCCAAAAGCACATCAAAATCGATTTTGCCCTCTTCAACATCAGCCAAAACTTGATCATTAGCAATCACGACTTTAACACTTTTGCCAGTACTGTGGGGCAAGTTTAAACTAACACTAGTGCCGATTTCTCTTAGCACAATGTGTGCTTCTACAGAGGCATCAAATTTGGCATAAGAAAACTTTTTGACTAAGGCAATTGCTTTAGCTGGATCATAGCTTTTAGTTTTGTCTAATTGAGCTCTGACAGCTTGATATTTCTTACCACGAATTTTTTTGCTTTTTTTAGCCAAAGTTGGCTTTTTTTGCTCACTAGCTTCTTTTTTCTTTGATACTTTATCTGCTTTGTCTGCTTTATCCGCTTTGTCCGCTTTAGCGACTTTGCCAGTTTTAGCATCACTAGTTTGATCTAGCTTTTCCTCACTCTCTGTCTTTTTAGCCTTGATAACTTTGACCTTGCTCTCAGTTTGAGCCATGTCGACATTTTTTTTGCTTCCCATAATTCCTTTCTTTTAACGTGGTGCAAACGACTGGGGTAAAGCTTAAGTCTGCCACGCTAATATTTTTTAATCTTTTAATTTTTTAATTTTTAATCTTAATTAATCAACAATATCAACACCCATGCTTTGGGCAGCACCCATTACAGTCTGCATCGCTGCTTCAACATCTTTAGTGTTTAGATCGGCCAATTTTTCCTCAGCAATTTCTCTAACTTGGGCTTTACTTAGTTTGCCTTTGTTTTCTCTACCCGCTAAAGCGCTACCTTTTTTTAGTTTAATTTTTTGTTTAATTAAATCAGAAACAGGAGGTAGTTTAAGAGTAAAAGTAAAAGAGCGATCTTCATAAACAGTGATTTCCGCAGGAATAATTTGCCCACGTTTGTCGGCGCTCTGCTCATTATATTGTTTAATAAAATCCATCATGTTAATGCCGGCTTGACCTAAAATTGGGCCAACTGGAGGAGCAGGAGTAGCACTACCTGCTGGTAAATTTAACTTTAAGATTTGTTTAACTTTTTTTGCCATTGCTTTCTTTCTATTAAACTTTCTTGACTTGTAAAAAATCTAATTCAACCGGAGTTTCTCGACCAAAAATATTAATTAAGACGCTAACTTTACCTCTTTCCTCATCAATATTGTCAACGGTGCCAAGGAAATCATTAAATGGTCCGTCGGTAATGCGAACTGCTTCACCATCAACAAAATCCGCCTTATACTGAGTGTCACTTTGTTCAGCATATTTCATAATGGCCTCAACCTCACTTTTTGGGAGTGGGGTAGGACGACTACTCATACCGACAAAGCCGGTGACACCTTCGGTAGTACGAATAGCTAGCCAGGCGTTATCTGTCATTTCCATTTCAACTAAAATATAGCCAGGAAAAATCTTTTCACTAACTGTGCGTCTTTGACCACGTCTAATTTGAATTTTGTCCTGAGTGGGAATAAAAACACGTAAGATTTTATCTAACAAGTGTAGGGTTTCAGTTCTTTGACGCAAAGCCTCGGCTACTTTTTTCTCATGACCAGAATAAACGTGAACCACATACCAACGAGCTTTTTTGTTAGCTTCTTGGCTAATAAGGATTAAGTTGTCTTCAATTCTTTGTTCAGTTTTGCTTTTTTCTTTATCCTCAGCTTCGTCCTTGTTTTTCTTATCAGCTACAGCAGGAACGTCTTTAGCTTTGCTTGCTTTTTTTGACTTTAGAGCAGTTTTTTTCACTGTTTTAGTTTTAGTTTTGCTGTCTTTACGCTTTGCCATAAATGCCTTTTACCTTGCTTTTTTTGCGAAAAACTATTATACCAGATTAAACAAAAAGTGCTATCAGCTTTTGCAAGATAAAATCGAAGAAACCAACATAGAGAGCTAATAAGAGACTGACCACTACTACCAAGATGCTTAAATTTTTGGTAGTTTTTTTATCAGGCCAGGTGGTTTTGCCAAGTTCGGTCTTAACTTCCAGTAAATATTTTTTAATTGCTTGCAACATAGACTGGCATTTTATCACAAATCAAGCTCTTTATTTTTTTCGCCTTTTTTTCTTTTTGTTTTGTCTAGTTTTTTTTTGGATTGGCGAGGGTCTTTACTCAAAGCTAAAAAGATAAAAACAATAGCAATAATAATCAATAAGCCAGCTAAAGCTAAATACTGCCAATTAAAATTGTTAGAAAAGTTATTTAAAGAAACAGACAGTTTAGCAAAAATATTAGCAAAAATAGTCGGAGAACTTTTTTCAACAGCTTCTTCGCCTTGTTTTGCTTGGTTTACTTCGGCAGCTGTTGTTTCTTCAGTGGCAGAGCTAGTTGCCAGCTCTTCCTCTGTTTTTTGGGCAACCGTGGGGCCAGTTGCAGTAGGACTTAATTGTTTAATAATTGTTTGCTCATCCTCAAGACCGATACCTTTTTTCTCAATAAGCTCAGTACTTTTTACTACATCAGCTGCTTCGCAAGTGGGACTTTCAGGATTGCTCGCTAAACGGCAACGACCTTGGTAACAACGATAGTCAGCCATGCAATCACGATTTGTGTTGCACCCATGATTGCAGGCATAGGTGGTCAGATCATAGACCTCACTGGGTAAAAATGGTCCTTGAGTGATGATGTTTGTGTCGGCGATTTGAGTGCTAACCCCAGCTACAGCCCCCAAACTTTGTACTTCACTGATCAGCTTTTCATTAAAACAGTATTGGTTTTGCGGATTGCTTTGCAAAAGACAGCGAGCATTAATACAGCTTAAACCATCTAAACAATTGGAGCCTTGTTCGGTTTGGATGCATGAATCTTGACAGTCTAAACGACGACTTTGTTCTTGATTGCAATAATTCAAATACAATTTAGGTCCAAAAACAAATTCTCCAGTTTGATCATTGTATAGTCGGAAATAATAGTTTTGATCAGCTAAGAAATTTAGTGTTTGCCCCCTAACGTTTTGGGAAAAACCAATAAATCCAGTCAAATCAATAATGGCATAATC
>JAAZKO010000024.1 GCA_012799795.1 Minisyncoccota bacterium
AGCCCATTAAATTCTTTAGGATTATGGGAGGCGGTAATCATCGCTCCACCCTTAGTTTTGAATTCATAAGAGGAATAATAAACAATTTGACTCATGCTTAAGCCAATATCGATAGTATCAATACCGCTATCATTTAGGCCCTTAATAAATGCTTGGCTGTAGAGATCGCTATTATGTCGATTATCTCGTCCGACCGCACTTTCTTTAATTCTTCTTTTACTGAGAAAAGTTCCATAGGCTCTGCCCAGGGTATAATAAACATCTTCGTTAAGGTCTTCATCAATTAAACCCCTAATGTCGTAGCCTCGAAAAATATTAGGGTTAATATGATCAACAATTTTATACATTTTTTCGCCTTTCTTGTTTGTTAAGGTTAATCTACAGAGTTATTAAAAGAAGGTCAAGTTCGCCAGCCAAACTAAGCAAATTTTTTGAGTGTTTAATTTTATTGTCTAAGTTATAGAGTTGCTGATGAAAATTTAATAACTGTTTTAAGGAAAAGGAGTTTTTTTGTTTTTCTAATTTTCCCTTAACAAAAGGATGCATGGCCAAATTAGCACCAGCACTAATAGCAATTAAATCGCTAACTCGTTTAGCAAGCATTACTAAACAAAATTCAGCTGAATCTTGTTCAACTGCATCTTTTAACAGTAGTAATTGCTTTTTCTTGCTTTTAGTTTGAGGACTAAGTTGATCTAAAAATTCCCAGAGAGCCTTACTCATGGGATAGTTATAAATTTGGACTTGATTGTTTTGATTAATTTTTTTTAAATTATTTTTCGTTAATGATTTTTTTTCCCAAAGAATGATCTCTAAAAATTGACTAGCCTTTTGAATGCTTTCAAGATAGCTGGTTCTTTTCTTGCTATGTGCTAGAGAGTGTAGTTCTTCGATAATCAAACAGTGTTCTTGACCAAAAAGATCTTTAGCAAACAAAACACTTTCTAGTGTTTTTGCATTCATTTTTTTAGCTACTAGAGTAGTTAATCTTTGTCCCTTGTTTTTGGCACTTTGTTTGAGTTGGAAAAGTTTTTCTCGGGATTTAATTAGATTTTCACCACAAATAATTATTAGCATCTTTTTAATTATATAGCCTTTTTAATTATATAGTCTTTTTTTTAGTGCGTTTTTATGTTTTTTATAATCGGGATCATACTTAGCCACTAGTTGCCAGAAATTTTTTGAGTGATTGGCTTCTTGACGATGTGCTAACTCATGAATTATCACATAATTAATTATTTCTGGAGGATAATGAACCAATCGCCAATTAAAGTTTAGGTTGCCCTGACTACTACAACTGCCCCAACGTGATTTTTGCTGACGAATGCCTATTTTTTGATAGTCAATTTTCATCTTTTTTCCTAATATGGCAGTTTTTTGGCTTAAATATTTAGTGGCAGTGTTTTTTAGAAAACGCTCCAATTTTGTTTGATAAGAACTAGCACTTAACTGCGTAATAATAACTTGTTGATCGTGAATACTGAGACCAGGTCTTTGTTTTGGGTTAACCTCAACTAAAATTTGATATTTTTCTCCAAAGATGTAAATCTCGTTTTTTTTAATTTTCACTTGGAGTTTTGCCACTTCAGCTTGTTTTCTTAGTACCCAAGGCTCTTGTTGTTTAAGAAATTTATCGATTAATAAATTTGGATAAAGTTTAGGGGCAGTTACCAAAATTTTTCCTTTTGCATCAATACTAATTTTAATAGATCTCGCTTTAGAACTTTTTTTGACTTGATAATTGAAGTTTAAGGACACAACCCTAGCTTAAGAAAAAATCAATTAAAGTCAATGAGATATTATTTTTTGGGGTTTTTCTAATCTGTATAGATCAGTTATAATAATCAGCTTCCTTTTTAAAGGAATTTTAAAAAAAGAGCCGAAGTGGCGGAATGGTAGACGCGCACGGTTTAGGACCGTGTGAGGCAACTCATGGAGGTTCGATTCCTCTCTTCGGCACATTAATCCACAAAAAAACCCGCTGAAATAAGCGGGGTTTTTCGAGCTCAGAACGTAATCCCGGTGAGGAAGAACCTTCTGAGATGATGCTATTATAACAAAAACTATAAGGATGTCAAGTCAAGCGAAACAGAATAATAATTTATGGAAAAAGCAATAATTTTTAATTATTAATTTGCGTATTCTAGGACATTGCTATTAATTTTTTCACTCCGTCCTAAATCGCGATCGTCGTAACGAATTTCAGCCATCCACTGATTGACTGAATTTGCCCAAGAACCATTACTTGAGGGGGTATATTTACTTTCGATCAAGTCCACTGTATCTAAACCTTGATCAATGTAATTTTGTTTCAACTCACGAGCAGCTCGTTCAAAACCTGCAGCATAATCTTCAAAGTCTAGGGTGCCGCGACTATGAATGCCAAAACCCAAACAATTATTTGGCGCTTGAGAATTGGTTACTCGACAAAGATTGGATTCTTGCATGGCAATGGCTGGTAATAGACGAAAATCTAAACCGTGACGGTCAGCAATTTCTACTAATTTTTGACCATAATAGTCATGGGGAGTCATTGGTGAGCTGTGTCGCTCTAAAAATTTAGCAATCAGTTCTGCTCGAGCGTCTTCGCTTTCTACAATGCTTAATACCCTTTGTCCAGCAGAATCCATATTGTTTAATTGGTGATCTTCTAAAATCTGACTGAGTACTAACTGCTCATTGTCACCTTCTTCCTTTTGAAAAAGGTAGTTATAAGCGACGCTAGCCACAATAATCACGGCAGTACTAAAAGATATCCAAGCCAGACTAGAAAATAATTGAAAAAAAATGTTGTTTTTTTTCTCTTTATTTTTATTCATACTCTATTCACACTCTATTCATACCTACCCAACCATCATATACTAGTAAATTGACTTTAACAAGAATTTTTGCTAGAATAATGTAAATAAAATGTTGAAATATCAATCTAAATTGTTGTTTATTCTTTTAAGCCTATTTTTCTATTTTTCTAGTAGCAAAGAGCTTTGTGCTGCAGGCGAAGTGATGGGAATGCACATTCTTCAACCGGAAGAAATAACTAAAGTTAGAAAGATCTTTGAAGACGATGTGTGGCGCTATATAACCATTCCCTTAACAATTGATGACACTCAGGATTGGCGACGTTGGCAAATTTTTTTTAATGAAGCTCATCGAGAAAAGCTTATCCCTATTATTCGTTTGGCTACTCGCTATGATCAAGAAAAAGATTGTTGGACCATTCCCAACCGCAAGGAAATTGTTAGCTTAGTTAGTTTTTTGTCCAGCTTAAATTGGTATCAAGAAGAAAAATTAGTGATTGTTTTTAACGAAGTCAATCACGCTAATGAATGGGGTGGTAAAATTGATCCTTTTGCTTACACTCACATCTTAAAATTTACTAGTAATTGGTTGCGAAGTGAGAGTTTAAACTTTAAAATCCTACCTGCGGCTATGGATTTAGCAGCAGCCAATGCTTTTCCCAGTATGGAAGCTTTTAATTATATTGAAAGCATGTATCGAATTGACTCTGAAATTTTTGATTATATAGATTATTGGAATTCTCATTCTTATCCCAACCCGGGTTTTTCTGCGTCGCCAAGAAACAGTGGGCAAAATTCGTTAAGGGGTTTTAATTACGAATTAAATTATCTAAAAGAAAAAACTGCTCGTGATTTTCAAGTATTTATTACCGAGACTGGCTGGATGTCTCATTATTTAATTAATTATTATTTAAGTGATTATTATTTATATGCTTTGGAAAATGTCTGGAACGATGAACGTATTTTAGCTGTCACTCCTTTTGTGATGAAAGGAGATCCGGGACCTTTTAGCAGTTTTAGTTTTTTAGATCTTGAAGAAAAACCAACCATTCACACTTATGCTCTAAAAAGAGCTTTAAAAAAAATATCGCCTTGATTTGCCTAGACAATCATTTAAAATGTTAACTAGCTTCAGTTAAAGTCTTTATTTAATTAATGCGGGCGTAGTACATCGGTAGTATATCTCCCTTCCAAGGAGAAGAGGCCAGTTCGATTCTGGTCGCCCGCTCATCTTCTCTTGATTAGTGCCTAGTTTTTCTGCTTTAATGTAATTAGTGACAAATTTTTTATTATTTTTTTTAGCGATATTTTTACTGTGGTTGGGGGCTGAAGCAGTTACTAAGGCGGCAATTAAAATTGCCAAATCATTAGCCCTATCTGAAAGTTTTATTGGTTTGACCATAGTGGCTGTTGGCACTAGTTTTCCTGAAATTGTTATTTCTATAACCGGAGCAATCCAAAACTTACGCGGTGAGGAGACCAGTCAAATAGTAATTGGCAATGTAATTGGATCGGGAATGGCCAATTTGGCCTTAATTTTGGGCATTTTAGGAATTTTTAAAGTAATTAAATTAAAAAAGACAGAATTATTGTTAGATATGTTAATGCTGGTAATGTCGACCAGCATTTTTTACTTAGTCAGTCAAGATGGCTTGATCACTGCTCAGGATGGCATATTATTAATTCTTTTTTACCTCATCTACTTACTCTTTTTAAATAGACAAAATTTTAAAAAACAATTGCTTTTCTTTAAGCAGAAAAAATTTAAAAAGAAAAAACTTAAAAAAATTAAACTCGCTTATCTGCTTCAGTTAATTTTTGGCTTAATCATTTTGACTAAGGCTTCACAAATGGTTCTTAATAATGGGGTGATTATTGCAGAAAATTTGGGAATTAATGAAATGTTGGTGGGTATTTTATTGCTTGGTTTGGGTAGCAGTTTACCGGAATTAATGGTGTCGATCAATGCCGCGCTTAAGGGATCTGTAGATCTCTCGTTAAACAATTTAATTGGCAGTAATATTCTCAATGTTTTTCTAGCTCTAGGAGTTAGCAGCACCATTAGTACCTGGGAAGTTAGTCGCCAAGTAGTGTCTTTTGACATACCCTATTTACTATTCACTTCAATTGTTGCGGTTTTGTTTTTGTTAAGTAAAAATAAATTTGAACGCAATGAATCATTACTGATGATTGCTTTATATTTAATTTTCATTGCTTTAAAGATATCTGGTTTTTAACCCTTTACGTAATATAATATCCTTTGACTTATGCAAAAAAATTGGCAGAAAATGCGTCAAAATCAATTTTTTACTGAAAAGCTTTTACTGCGCGAGCAAGTAATTAAGGCGATTAGAAAATTTTTTGATCAAGAAAAATTTCACGAAGTAGAAACACCACTTTTAGTTAAATCACCAGGCACCGAGCCTTATTTAGAAGTTTTCAGCACAAAATTAAAAGATGAGCACGCTAACTCTCAGCCAGCTTATCTCTTAACTAGTCCAGAATACGCGATGAAGAAATTATTGGTGGCTGGTTTGGATAAGATTTATCAGATTTGTAAAAGTTTTCGTAATCAAGAAAGTTTTGGCAACAATCATAATCCTGAGTTTACTATTCTAGAATGGTATCGAGCTAGTGCTGATTATAAAAAGATTATGGATGATTTTTCAAGATTAATGCTATTTATCAGCTCTGAGCTCCAAAACTATTATCAAGAAATAGAAAGTGATTTTGCTGATTACATTTTATCCAGACTAAAAAACAATCAGGTGGAATATTTAGGAAAAATTTACAATTTACAATTGCCATATCAAAGGATGACGGTGGCTGAGGTTTTTGCTCAATATCTAAAAATTAATGATCAGGAGTTGTTGGATAGAGATAAACTTTATAACTTGGCCCAAAAGCAGGACTATCCATTAGCTAAAGAAGAAAGCTGGGACGATTTATTCTATCAGCTGTTTCTTAATGAGATTGAGCCAGAATTAGCTAAATTAGATCACCCAGTGATTATTTATGACTATCCCCTATCTCAGGCTGCCTTAGCTAAAAAAAAGAAAGACGATCCGCGTTTCGCTGAACGTTTTGAAGTTTATCTAGCTGGATTAGAATTGGGCAATGCTTTTAGCGAATTAATTGATTATCAAGAACAAGAAGATCGTCTTAAGTCGGAATTATTATTAAGAAAAAAATTAAAAAAAAGCACTTACACTTTAGATCAAGATTTTATTGCGGCTTTAAAACTGGGTATGCCTGAGTCTGGGGGAATTGCTGTAGGCGTTGATCGTTTAATTATGTTTTTTGCTGGAGTTGCTGATATCAACGAGGTGCTTTTTTTCCCTGCTCTAGAAATTTTTAAATAACATTTGGATAAATTAATGATTTTAGTTTGACTTAGCAAAAAATTTAAGTTTTAATAAGTCGATTAGAAATAAGAATATATGTCAACGGTCAAAGCAGGCAATATTAAAAAAGGAAGCTACATTCTTTATCGTAGCGTTCCTCATTATGTCTTGCGTGTGAACTTTATTTCTCCTGGCAAAGGTTCCGCTTTTGCCAAAGTTAAAATGCGTGATATGCGGACTGGGGCTAATGTCGAATTTAATTTTAAATCTCATGACAACGTCGAAGAGTTAGACGTCCAAAGTAAAGAAATGCAATTTTTATATAAGTCGGGAGATGAAATTATTTTTATGGATCCCAACAGTTATGAGCAGGTTCCTGTTCCTGTTAAATTATTAGAAGGTCAGGTGGAAATGCTCAGTTCGGAGATTAAAGTTTATGTGATTTTTCATGAAGATAAAGCATTAGGTGTTAGTTTGCCTCCTAAAGTAAAACTAAAAGTTGTTAAGGCAGAAGAAGCAGTGGCAGGAGATCGACAGACTGCTGGTAAAAAAGCAGTGATTATGGAAACTGGTTTAGTGGTTCAGGCTCCTTTGTTTATAAAGAAGGGTGATGTTTTGTCGATCGATACGAGCACCGGTGATTATGTTTCTAGAGTCAATTAAAAAAATTTAGTATATAATAAAAGATTGTTCATTAAGCAAAAAATGGGTCCGTAGCTCAGTCGGTTAGAGCGACAGCCTTTTAAGCTGTGCGTCCCGGGTTCGAGTCCCGGCGGACTCACTTTCCTGTTTTTCTTGCATCAAGCCTCTTTTATAGTTATAATTTAAACTATGCCCATAGAAACACGTCTTTTATATATACTCAGCGATTTAGCTTATATCACTAAATTAAA
>JAAZKO010000025.1 GCA_012799795.1 Minisyncoccota bacterium
TGAACCAAAAAGGTTATGGAAAAGATACTTAATTACTATTCCAAGATATTTACTTTTAAACAGATTTAAAAGTAAATACTAAGAAAATAAATCATGAAATTAACAAAAAAAGATACCAATATTTTAATAACAGGTGCTGGAGGTTTCATTGGTGGTCATCTGGTCAATTATTTGTTTAACAAAGGTTATAAAAATATTCGAGCAGTTGATATTAAACCTTTAGAAAACTGGCAACAATTAAATAAAAAAGCAGAAAATTTAACTTTAGACCTGAGTATTCTAAAAAATTGTCAACGCGCAAGCAAAAATATAAATGAAGTCTACAACTTAGCTTCTGACATGGGTGGAATGGGCTTTATTGAAAATAATAAAGCCTTATGTATGCTTAATGTCTTAATCAACAGCAATATGCTTTTAGCAGCTAAAAAAGCAAAAATTGACCGATACTTTTTTTCTTCTTCAGCTTGTGTTTATCCACTAAATAAACAAAAAAATACAAAAATTGCTGGTCTCAAAGAAGAAGATGCCTACCCAGCTAATCCAGAAGATGGTTACGGCTGGGAAAAACTCTTCTCTGAACGCATGTGTCGCCATTTTATGGAAGATTTTGGTCTAGAAACTAGAATAGCGCGTTTTCACAATGTTTATGGTCCCTTTAGCGAATATCAAGGTGGAAGAGAAAAAGCACCAGCAGCTCTAATTAGAAAAACCATAGAAGCTAAAATTTCTGGAAATCATCAAATTGAAATTTGGGGCGATGGTAAACAATCAAGAACTTTTATGTATATTGACGACTGTGTCAAGGGAATAGATTTAATTATGCACAGCGCAATTAAAGAACCAATAAATTTAGGAACCAGTCAATTAGTAAACATCGATCAATTAGTTTCATTAATTGAAACAATTGCTGGAATCACACTTAAAAGAAAATATAAAATTGATGCGCCTAAAGGTGTGAGAGGTAGAAGTAGCGATAACACTTTAATAAAACATTACTTAAACTGGGAGCCTTCTATAAGCTTAGAAAAAGGCTTGAAAAAAAATTATCTGTAGATTGAAAAAAAGATAAGTAAAAAATGTTAAAAAAGAAAAAACTGCTTTACCTCAGCCAGTGCTTTCCACTCCCCCTTGATGGAGGTGGTCGCATCAAAACTTTTAATACCCTAAAAACTCTTTCAAGTAAATTTGATATTTTTGCAGTCTTTGTTTCTGAAAGGAAAGCTACTCAAAAACAGTTGGCTGAATTTAAAAGACTAGGTATTAAAGTAAAAATATTTAAAACTAAACTAATGGCAGAGAGTATCAAAGAAGATTACCTCAAACTTGCTTGGAACTATTTGCAACTTCGACCACATTTTGTTTACCAATACCGATATAAACCCAGTTTTTCTTGGATTAAAAATAAAATTAAAGACTGGCAACCAAACATTATTCATGTGGATCATATAAATTCTGCACAATTTTTACCAAAAAAAAACTGGTTGAAAAGAAATTGCGAAAAAACACCAGTTTTGATACTTGAAAATCACAATCTAGATCATGTTTTATTCTTTACTCGCTTCATTGAAACAAAAAAATTAATTAGGAAAGCTTATTTATTGCTGGAGGGCAGTCTGAATTTGCTTTATGGAGAGATAAATTATCGTAGATTTAATCACATTTTTTCCATCTCTGAATCAGAAACGACATATCTTAATAAAAAATGTAAAAGTGTTTTAGTTCAACCTTTAGTTTATCCACTTAAACAAGTAAAAACTAGCCAAAAAAAAAATTATGACATATTATTTATTGGCTATTTAGAATGGCCACCAAATGAAGTAGCAGTGCGTTGGTTCATAGAAAAAATTTTACCTCTAGTTAATCAAAAAATGCCTGAGATTAAATTCCACGTTATTGGTAATAAAAACCCTCGATTAGAAGATTTAAAAGCTAATAAAAATGTAATTTTTTATGGACACCAAAAAAATATTGATCACTATTTGGCCAAAAGCAAAGTTTTTGTCCTACCTTTTCAAACTGGAGCCGGTGTGCGTCTTAAATCTTTAACTGCTCTGCAAAATGGCATTCCTATTGTTTCTACTAAATTAGGAATAGACGGTCTAAAATTGACAGACAAACAACATTATTTATTAGCTGAAACTGAAAATGAATTCGTCAGACAAGTTATTAAACTACTAAAAAACAAAATATTAAGAAATAAAATTAGCTTAGCCCAAAAGAAATACTTCTCCGAAAATCATACAATTAAAAATAATAAAATATTTTTGAAAGAATACCTAAAGTGCACAAAATCAAAGCCATAATTAAAAATTTGTTAACTGAATTTTTATACAAAATTCAAAAAAACAGACAGGTGGTTGCTAACAAACCCTCAGATGTTCATCTTTCTGTAACCGACAATTGTTGTCTTAGATGCAAAATGTGCGATATCTGGAAATTAAAAGAAAAACAAAAAGATTTAGATTATCAGACAGCTAAAAAAATAATTGATAGATTAGTGAAGTGGTTAGACAATGATTTTCAATTGACCTTTGCAGGAGGAGAGCCGTTTTTAAATAAAGACTTCATTAAAATTATTTCCTACGCTCACCAAAAGGGTATAAAAACCAGTACAAATAGTAATGCTTACATAATAAACAAAGCTCTAGCCAAAAAAATTATTAAAAGTGGATTAACACAAATTTTTTTCTCGGTTGATGGTTTAGCAAAAGAACATAATTTTATCAGAGGAAGACAAGACTCATTTCAAAAAATCGTCGAAGCAATTGATTACCTACAAAAAGAAAAAGTTGGTAAAAATTCACCAAAAATTTTTATTAACACCGTTATCTCTAATAATAATTATCAACTGATCAAAAAAATTATTTATTTTGCAAAAAAACAAAAGGTGTCAGGAATAAATTTTCAAGCATTAATGCCTAATTTTGCTGGGGATTATAAAAGTGATTGGTTTAAATCAAATCCATTTTGGCCAAAAGATAAAAAGAAGGTAGTTAAAATTATCGAAGAGTTGATTAAACTTAAAAAGAAACAACCTGATTTCATTCTTAATTCGACTCATGATTTAAAAAACTTTATGAATTTTTTTGCTGATCCAAAGTTATTTCAAGAAACAGAAACTTGTTTAGTAGGATTTAACAATTTTATGGTTGATACTACTGGCAATATGCGTCTTTGTTATGAAATGGGTACAGTTGGCAATCTACTAAAAGAAAATCCAGAGAAATTATGGAAAAGTAAAACAGCAAGTATGCATCGAAAAAAAATTGTTAAATGTAAAAGACCATGTAAACTATTACCCTGTAATAATTTACAAATCATTAATTGGTTAAAAAAATTATTTCCGTTGAACTGAATCAAAAATAAACCAAGTTAATAGTTGAATAATTAGTCGATAATCTCAATTATTGTTGCATCTTCAATAGCATAATCTTTAAACTGTAACCAGATTTTTGATCCTACTTTCAAAACAGTATTGTTAATATAGAAATCTCTATCTAAAGTATTAAATGCTTTTACTTTCAAAAGTATTTCAAAATCACGATAATCTGGGTTAAATGTTTTAATCATTTCACCTCTGATGTCTGAAAATGCGTAGAAATTATTAACCGTCTCTTCAAGTTCGATTATTTCTGCAACTAAATTTCCAGAAGAATCGTAAGCTTTGTCTCCCTCTTTTATTTGATCAGCTATTGGAATATAAACCCCATTTTTAATGACTTTGATAGTCTTAAAATAATAATCAATTTCATTATCTCCGGTTTGAACAATAACCCCTCTCAACTGATTTTGTGGAAAATTGACAATCAGTGAAGAACCAACGGAAAGAGGTTTAAATTCATACAAATACTGATTTTTGTTTTTATCAAAATCTACTCTCAACTTCAAATCTACAAAAATCATTCTGTATGGACCTCCTTGATCATAATTATCAATATTAAGAACTTCAGCAACTGTCTGACCAAAAGAATCTTTTGCTTGGTCACCAACAGCTAGATCAGTAGCATACCAATATCTTGGAGCTGTCCCACTACCATACCACCAATCGACATTTTCTACAGCAATTCTTACATCAGTCCAGACCACACTGCGTTGTAAACGATTGTAAATAAAGAAAATCAGCACTAAAAACAATAAAAAAAATACCAAATAATCAAAGAAGTTTAGTTTGCTAATAAAAACACTTGTATTCTGTATAATACGGCTTATGAAAGATTTCTTTTTAAAAAAAGATTTTCGTTTTTTCATAATGAATTCAATTTTCTTATTCAGTTTATTGTTGGTAAATTCAAACAAAATCTTATTATTATTTGCTATGGCGTATTTAATCATATTGATTAAAAAAACGCAAAATTACCGTTTTAGCCTGTTTATCATGTTTTTTAATTTTTTACCTTTTATTGTTGGTAGAAATATTATCGAAAACACTTTAATTAGCCATCGAGAAATTTTTGGTTTTTCAATATTTGATGTTAAATATTTCTTTCCCATTTATCTGTCAGATCTTTTTTTGCTTTTAATTTATCAAAGTTATTTTTCAGAAAAATTCTTCTCAAAAAAAAGTATAAAATTAAAGAAAAACAAAACAATAGAAAATAAATACAAAATTCCTTTAATAAGCTTAGTATTATTTTTTTGTTTAGTGCTAATAAGAAGTCTTAGTCATGAATTTTCCTATCTTTTGTTTTTTGGCTCATTAATTATTTTTAAGTACATTCTAATTTTTGCTCTCGTGCTTGCGATTGAGTTGCCAGAATCAAAAAAAACTTTGGGTCAGTTAATAGCTAGTTCTCTTTTCTTTCATTCAGTTATTATTTATATCGAACAATTAAAAGGTGGGAACATTGGCAAATTTATTGAAAATAGTCTTCCTGGATTGGAGATGGGCACTCTTTCCGCTGAGTCAACAGATCTACTCAGAGCCGATGGAACTTTTAATGAACCGAACATTACTGCAATTTATTTATTAATCAATGTTGTTGTACTAAGCAATATTGCTACCAAATTACAAAACAAGAAATTACGTTACTTTTATTATTTTGTTGTTCTTATGGCTTTATTGGCCATAATCTTTACCGGAAGTCGTAGCCTTTATGCTTTGTCACTAATTTACTTGATTTTTTACTTCTTTAAAAATCAAAAGTTGTTAAAGAAAATATTTAATAAACTTTGGAAAAATAATTTACTTAAAACAGTTATTATTAGTTCAATAATTCTAATAATGCCGTACTTTTTAAGTCGCATGGATACTTTAAAAAATGTTTTTACTGAAACTGGTAGTTTAACTTATCGAACAGAGCTCAACAAAACAGTTTTATCAATGTCTTTTAAAGAACTTTTGGGATATGGGATAGATCTGACTCCTTATTATCTTGCAAAAAATTTTAAAACTGTTGATAGTTTACCAGTAATTTTTGATCAAGCTCCGGCACATAATATTTTTGTGCAAATTTTAGCTGAAACCGGCATTTTTGCATTTATATTTTTTATTATTTTTATTTATTATTCCTTAAAAGTTGCTTTTCAAAGTAAAAATAATTATTTCACTTTAGCTGCTCTTTTTTATTTGTTGGCTGCTCAATTTCATCCAGTATTTACTAATCATTACCAACTTACTGGATTTTTCTTTCTTTATTTAGGCATGGGAATTTATGAAAAAAAAGTTTAATAAAAAAATCACCAATCGATTTTTGATTGTTTTAATCACGATTTTAATCGTATTAAGCTTATTTGCGTACTTTAGCATTTATAGAAATCACAGTTGGCAATTTTACGTAGATAAAAGTATTGGACCCAATAACAAATTAACTATTTTTGACAATTTGATTTTCAATGAAAATGAAGTCTTTTTTAATAGTCAAAATAAAAATACTTATGCACTTAATCAAAAAACCGGTCAAATCAAGTGGATGTTTATGGCTGAGGATTATAGTCCATTTCCACCAACAATTGATGGTGATCAAATGTTTTTGTCAAATTTCGATGGAAACATATACTGCCTTGACAAAAATACTGGACATAAAATTTGGCAATTTAATACAGAGGAACAATTTCAACCAGACACACCTGTATTAAAGTCAATAAATAAAAATCTTATATTTTTTGGTTCAAGAAATGGAACTTTGTATGCTTTAAACAGTGACGATGGCACGCTAGTTTGGAAAAAACAATTTAAAACAATTGATTCCAGTAAAGCTTTTATTGCAGGATCAATTCATTTTGGTAGTATTTATCTTGAGAATAATGAAATATATATTTTTAATTCTCTAGAAAAAAGTTTTTTTTCGATTGATCAATTAGATGGTTCAATTAATTGGCAAATAAACAATCTTCCTTTTAATTATAGATCTCCAATATTTCTGCCAAAAAATATAATTATTAAACACGATCAA
>JAAZKO010000026.1 GCA_012799795.1 Minisyncoccota bacterium
AATCGTTAGTTTGAAAGAACTTGATTCGGCCAAATCTACTCAACAAGCGATTCTACAACAAGATGTTAATTTTTATGAATTAAGTTTAGTCGAGGTTAAACCATGATCTTTTTTAACTATTTGCTACAAATTGTTTTTTTACTATTTCTCTTGAGTATTGAGTCAACTCTAGCCACCCCCATTTTTAGTTTGTTTCTTCTTTTCAAGTTTTTGGATAAATTAAACCCAAGAGATGATCGGAGTTTTTATTGGCTAATTTTGGCCTTATTAATTTCAAGTTTGGCTCTAGCTTTGTTTTATCAATTAAGTATTGCCTTAACTGTGCTAATAATTGCTATTTATTATTATTTAAGGACTTTGGTGGGCAGTAGGCTTTTTATTAAAAGTTTTCAACAGTGGCAATTTTTACAACTATTATTATTTGCTATTTTACAGTTGACGATCTTTTTTCTGTCTGGTTTAAGTATCAATGCTTTTATGATTTTGCAAGGGTTTTTAGTTTTTATTTTATTAATTTTTAAAACGATAGCTATCAATAAGTTATGAAAAAAAACAGTTTTATTGATCGAGATCGTAAAAAATTATTTTGGTTAACAATACTCTTATTAATAGTTTTTACTTTTTTATTACTACGTTTAATTGATTTGCAATTAGTGCGAGGTCAAGAATTAGCTAAATTAGCTGAAAAAAACCGCTATTTTTCCGAAACCTATTTGACTGAGCGAGCTTTAATCTTTGATCGTTACAAAAAACCTTTGATAAAAAATCACCCGAATTATTATTTGTCATCTGATCCCAAGCAACTTTATAGTCAACAAGAGCTAGTTGATCACGATCAGGCTTTATTTCTTATTGCTAGCAATAGTGCGCAAATTAATCAAGACTTCTCCAGAGTTTATCTCTATCCTCAGGCTTTGGCTCACGTTTTAGGCTATGTGACTGGAATAACAGCTGATGATTTAGTAAACAATCAACAGCTAAATTTTGCTGAACAATTTGGGCGTACGGGTTTGGAAGCTTACTTTGATAAGTTTTTACGTTCTAGTCCCGGTACCGAGGTTTATGAGGTGGATGCCCTGGGTAATATGCAACAATTATTTAGTAAAACTGAGAGTGAAGTTGGCAAGACTTTGTTTACTACTCTTGACCCCCTTTTATCTGAAGTAGCGAATCAGGCTTTGGGGGATAAAAAAGGAGCAGTGGTGATTATGGATGTTCAAACTGGACAAATTTTAACTTTACTTAGTAGTCCGAGTTTTGATCCTAATTTATTTGAAACAGTGCGAATGGAACATTTACTTAATCAAACTAAGAGTGAGGCGCAAAAAGAACTAAATGGTTATTTTACTGATGATCGACAATTGTTTTTTAATCGAGCAATTAGCGCCAATTATCCACCGGGATCAGTGTTCAAAGTAGTAACCGCCTTAGCCGCTTTAGAAGAGGGAGTAATCGATTTATCTACCACGATTTTAGATAAAGGTGTTTTAGAAGTAGGTGATTATCAATATGCTAATTGGTATTACACCCAATATGGTCAAGTAGAAGGCGAGATTAATTTATCAAGAGCCATCATTCGTAGTAATGATATTTTCTTTTATAAAATTGCGGAGTGGCTTGGTCCAGAAAAACTAGCAGATTACGCTCGTTTATTGGGTTTAGGTCAAGCTACAGGTGTCGAATTGGGCAGTGAAGCTCTTGGTTTAGTTCCTGACCCAGCCTGGAAGGAAGAGCGTTTTGGTGAAAGGTGGTTTCTGGGTAATACCTATCACTATGGCATTGGTCAGGGTGATTTACTTGCTAGTCCTTTGCAAATGACTCGAGTTTTTCAAGCCATTTTTAATCAGGGTGTCATCTGTCGTCCAACTCTACTGGTCGATGTGCGAGAGTGTTATGATTTGGCCTTTGATCAAAAAAATTTAGACTTAATCAATGAAGCTTTGTTGGGAGTAGCTCAAAAGGGGGGAACGGCATTTCCTTTATTTGACTATAACCAAATAATGACAAACACTCTTAGTCAACGTTTAGGTGCTGAAACTTTTAATAAGATGAGCGCTAGAGAAAAAATCAAAGCAGGCATGGTGGCTGGTAAAACGGGTACTTCGGAGTTTGGTGTTCTCAACGAGAGGGGTTATCGAGCTACGCACGCCTGGTTTACTAGTGTTGTTGGTCTTAACAAACAATTAATTCTTGATCATCGGCAAGAATTAGGTTTAGACAGTGCTAGTCCGGCCCAAAAAGCATGGCTGGAAGCTTTAAAAAACAATCAATTACCTCAAGAAATAGCGATTACGGTTTTAGTAGAAAGTGATGGTGAGACTATTTATCGAGAAGGTTCAGCTGATGCAGCACCAATAGTCAGAGAAATTTTAAATTGGATGACTGCTTTTTAATTTTTTAGAGGTTTTTCTAATGTCAAAGCTTTGTCAAACATTTGTTCGATGATATTTTTAATGAAACAATTTAGCAAAGATCATCTAACAGCGCTGTGGTCAGTAACGGGGATAGGCAGAAAAAGTTTTAAGCGTTGTTTGTTGGCACAAAAAAAAGCCCGAATTAGTGACGAAGCTTTTTGGTCTAATCATAGCCAAGTTTGGCAAAAATCATTGTTATCAAAAAAGCAGATCGAATCAATAATAAAGTTTAAAAAAGAACATAATTTTACCGATTATTATCAAAAATTGAAAACAAAAAAGATTCGGGTTATTTTGGATAGAGAACAGCACTATCCGAGCTTACTAAAAAACATTAGTCAGCCCCCACCAGTTTTGTTTTATAAAGCTCGTGAGAAAATAAGTGCTAATTATTGGAATAATTTATTTTTAGCTGTAGTTGGAACACGGCGTATTACTGGCTATGGTCGTTTAATTATCAAAAATTTACTTCGTGACTGTCTTTTATCCAGTCAGGCTAAATTGGTATCAGGTTTTATGTATGGAGTCGATGTTGAAGCTATGAAAATAGCTCAGCAATTAACTCAAACCTTGGGTATTTTGGGCTATGGTTTTGATTACTGTTATCCGAGACATCAAAAAAACTTAATGGACAAGATGCTTGAGGAGGGAGCAATTTTTATTAGTGAATATCCACCATTCATCCAGCCGAGTGCTGGTAGCTTCGTGCAACGGAATCGGATTATTGCTGGTTTGGCTCAAGCAGTAATGGTTGTTGAAGCCGCTAAAAATAGCGGTAGTTTAATCACCGCTCAGTGTGCTGTTGATGAAGGACGAACTGTTTTGGCAGTGCCCGGTCCAATTACCAACCCATATTCTTTAGCTTGTCACCAATTAATTAAAGAGGGTGCTTGTTTGGTAGCCAGCGTTGAAGATTTTTACGTAGCACTTAATTTGGTCGTTCAATATCAACAAATTGCAAAAAATTCTAGTGAAAGAGCAAAACTTTCATCAAAAAAGGAGTCTGTTTCGTCTGGAAAAACTTTTTTATCTGATCAAGAAGAGAAAATTTTGAGCATTTTTCAAAATCAAGGGATGGCTTTATCATTTGATCAATTAGCGCTGACTAGTCATTATGATTATGGTCAATTAGCAGAATGTTTATTAAAGCTAGAAATTAAGCAAATTATTAAACAAGAAGGACAAAACTATATCTTAAAAACTTAAGCTCCATTTGCTTTTTTTTCCATAATCCTTTTAAAATGAGGGCTTAGTTTGCATTAGTGGCTATAATACAAAGATGATTGTTGAAAATAAACGAGGATATTTATGAATTTAGTTATTGTTGAATCACCGACCAAAGCGCGAAAGCTTAGATCATATCTAGGCAAAGATTTTACTGTAGAGGCTTCTATTGGTCACGTTCGAGGTTTACCTAAAAAGAATCTAGGAATTGATTTGGAAAATAATTACCAAGCACTCTATGAAGTGAGCAGTGATAAGAAAAAAATAGTTAGCAAATTAAGAAAGTTAGCCAGAGAAGCCCAATCTATTTATTTGGCTATGGATCCAGATCGAGAAGGAGAGGCGATTGCTTGGCACATTAAATATTTATTGGAAAATGATCGGCAATTTAAAAAAAGTGACAGTGCAAAACGAAATTTTTTGCGCTCTACTTTTTATGAAATTACTAAACCAGCAGTACTCAAAGCCATTGATCAACCTTCAACAATAAATTTAGATTTAGTTGATGCTCAACAAGCTAGAAGAGTTTTGGATCGACTGGTGGGCTATAAGGTTTCTCCAGTGCTTTGGAAAAAAGTCAGACGAGGCTTGTCAGCAGGACGAGTACAGTCAGTGGCTTTGCGGATGATTGTTGAGCGGGAAAGAGAGATTGAGGCTTTTAAAAGCGACGAATATTGGGAATTTGCTGTGGCTTTAGCCATTCCAGAGTATTTTAAAGACTCAGAACTTGAGAAATGGCAAAAAAAAGAAGCCATTTTTAGTGAAGAGCAAAAGCAAATAGAGTTGCCAAAAGAAATTTTGCTATTATCTGTGGAGAAGGTCGATGATAAGAAGTTAAAAATTGACAACGAAAAAGCAGCTAAAAAAATTGCTGAGGATTTGGGCAAGGCGAAATATCAAGTAAAAGACCTGAAAAAAATTGAACGTCGTCGCCAAAGTTTACCTCCTTTCACCACTTCTTTATTACAACAGACCGCCGCTAATCGTTTTGGTTTTAGTGCTAAACAAACTATGAGTTTAGCTCAACGCCTTTATGAAGAGGGTTTAATTACTTATCATCGTACTGATGCCTTTTATTTGGCTACAAGCGCTGTAGAAGCAGCTCGCCAATATATTACAAAGGAATTTGGTCCAGATTATTTACCAGAGAAGGCGCGCTATTTTAGTAAAAAGAACAAAAATTCTCAAGAAGCTCATGAGGCAATTCGAGTCACTGATTTAAATGTTACTCAAGATAATTTAGAAAATGTGGCCAAATTAAGCACTAGCCATCTGAAACTTTACGATTTAATTTGGAGAAGATTTTTAGCTTCACAGATGAGTGAGGCTGTTTACGATCAAACGACAATTTTAGTTAGTGCTAGACCTGAGGATCAAAAGAAAGAATATGAGCTAAAAGTAGTTGGTTCAGTGATGAAATTCCCCGGCTGGCGACGCTTGTTTAGTCAGAAAAATGACCTAATGTTGCCAGAAGTGAAAGTGGATCAAGTTTTAACTTATTTAGCACAAAATCCTATGCAGAAATTCACTCAGCCACCAGCTCGTTATAACGATGCATCGTTAATTAAAGAATTGGAGAAGCGAGGCATTGGTCGTCCAAGTACTTATGCATCAATTATTTCAGTAATTATTCAAAGAGCTTATGTGGAAAGACAAGATCGTAGGTTTTTTGCTACAGCGATTGGGACAACAGTTAGTGATTTTTTGTTAAAACACTTTCAGGTCTTAATGGATTATGATTTTACTGCGACTATTGAAGAAAGTTTAGATAAAATTGCTGAGGGAGATAAAGCTTGGACTAAGGTGGTTGACGAATTTTACCAACCCTTGGCCAAGCGCATTGAACTAGCCACTAAAGAGGCTGAACGAGTGGCAGTGCCGGTCGAAAAGACTGGTGAAGCATGTCCCGAATGTGCCAAATTAGTCAAAGCAGGAGAGTTAGATGAAAAAGAAGCTGGTGAAGTGGTCATTCGCTCAGGTCGTTATGGAAAATTTAAGAGTTGCAGTCGTTTTCCTGATTGCAAATACACTGAAAATTTAGTGGAAACCTTGGGCGATCAGCTTTGCCCACTTTGTCAAAAAGCGCAAATTGTTATCAAAAATACCCGTTGGGGCAAATCTTTTTATGGTTGTGCTGATTATCCCAAATGTCAGTGGGCATCTTGGAAAAAACCAGAGCCAGACCTCAAATTGACCCAAGCTCAATGGGAGGAAATTCAGGCTAAACGTGAAGCTTGGAAAGCTAAACGGGCTAAAAGTAAGGGTGAAAGTAAGGGTAAAAGTAAAAGCAAAAATAAGAAAACAGCTAAAAAAACTAAGAAACAGAAAAAAACTTCATGAAAGTCATGCTTTTTGGTGGTAGTTTTAATCCACCTCATCTTGCTCATCAGCAAATAGCAAAAACAGTGCTCAAGGCAGGTTTAGCTGATCAACTTTGGTATTTACCAGTTGGCAAGCATGATTTTATTAAAGAAGTAGTGCCAGCCAAGCAACGTTTAGAGATGTTAGAGTTAATTTTACCCAAAGCTGGAGAACCATTTTATGAAGAAATGAGAATTGAGGATTGTGAAATTCGTTATTTTAAAACTAGTTATACTGCTACAACTCTTGATTATTTAAGCGCTCGCTACCCCCAGCATCAATTTTCTTTTTTAATGGGTAGTGATAATTTAGCTAAATTTCATTTATGGTATGACCAGTTGGGTAGAGATTATCGGTATTTATTAAAGCATTATCCAATTTATATTTATCCAAGAGTTAATTTTCCACTTAAACCTCTATATAAAAACATGATCTCTCTATCTCAATTAAAGGCTGTAGCTGCTTCTTCTACTCAGGTAAGAAAAGCGCTCAGTGGTGGAGATAAACAAGTAAATTTAAAGCACCTGCTTGATCAGCGAATTATCAATTATATTAGAAAACAGCATTTATATGGCACAAGCTAAATATCAAATCTATTATCAAAAAATGATTGATGACAATCGACCCTTATTTGATCGTTTTGCCAAAATCCATCATTTATTTGAAGCAAACCAAGACCTAAATGCCGAAGTTTTTCATCAATTGGGGAGAGAAGTTTTAGACGTAATTCGTGATTATGATCGACGATTATGTGCGGCTATGGGTCGAGGAGTTTATAGTATTTATTCAGACAAATTGTCGCAAAAATTTTGGGATTTAGTTAGGGAAGATTTTCCAAAAATTGATATGGTTGGGGTTAAGATCAAAAAAATTACTGTTTAGCTAGCTGCTTGTGTGTCTTTAATTAAACTTGTGCTATAGTTTTTTTATGAATCAAACGGTGCGTATTATTTTTAATCCTCAAGAAATTAAACCTATTGTGGCTGAGGCCAGAAAAAAGGGGCAGAAGATAGTATTAACCCAAGGCTCCTTTGATTTAGTGCACATTGGTCATGCTAGATATTGTGAAAAAGCAAAATCTTTTGGTGATCTATTAATTGTAGGAGTTGATAGTGATAAAAAAGTGAGAACTCGCAAAGGTGAAAATCGACCAATTGTTCCCCAAGATGAAAGAATGGAAATGCTTACTCATTTACGTAGTGTTGACTATGTCATTTTAAAAGAACTAGGCGATCCAAAATTTAATTTGATTAAAACTATTAAGCCTGATGTTTTAGTAGCTACTAAAGAAACTTATGATACTGCCACTATTCGTCAACTTGAAACTATTTGTGGCAAAATTGTAGTGTTGGATCCAATGGCGACAACTAGCACTACGGGTAAAATCCGTTTAATGCAAATGAAAACTGCTAACAGTATCAAAAATAAAATGAGTAGTAAGCTAATCAGTACCATTGAAGATGTTTTGGCAGAATTTAAAGATGATTAGAAATTAATTGCTTTTATTATGGAGAAAGCTTTAGCTTTATATATACCAGTTTTACATGAGGGCTACTGTTTATTTTTAGAAAAAAATCAAGATGCTAAAGAATTATTTTTATTTGACCAAGCACTTTTACGTCAATGGCCAAACTTTGATTATGTAAAAAAAGACATTCGAGCGCTAGATGGTCAGTTAATAAGACAAGCTTTAAGCCAGTTTTTTCCTGATTTAGACATAAAAATTGTCAAAAATCAGCAGGACTGGCAAGATTTTTTAGTTTGGATTAAAGATAATAAGCGAGACTGGGTGCTAAGCAATGATGATTTGGGCAGACACTTAGCCGAAGCGTATTTAGCTGAGCAAAAAATTAGTTTTGCTTCCTTTTTCTTGCGTTGGGATAGAGCAGCAGTTGAGCTGGCAGCTAATCAATTAGGCGGTGGAGCACGAGCTGAAAAAACAGTAGCAGATCGAATAATTAGTCAAGATAGTTTTGAAAAAAAAGTAATGAAACAAGCTTTTGTTCAAGCTAATTACAGCAATGATTGGTGGCGACAGGTGGGAGTTGTGTTTATGAGGGATGGGGAAGTTTTAATCACTGCTTACAACCAGCATCTACCCAGCTCACAAGAGCAATACTTTAGTGGGGATCCGCGTAGTTTTTTTTCTTCTGGAGAGATGATTGAGTTAAGCAACTCTATTCATGCTGAGGCGCTCGCTATCGCTCGCGCCGCCAGCCAAGGCATTGCCCTGGCCGGAGCAGATTTATTTGTAACTACTTTTCCTTGCCCAATTTGCGCCAAACAAGTAGCTGCTGCTGGCATTAAGCGTCTCTATTACAATGAAGGCTATGCTGTTTTAGATGGTTGGCAAGTGTTAAAGAGCGCTGGAATTGAAATTATTCGAGTTAAGTTTAGCCAAGAAGAAGAGCAGGAGTTAATGACTGAAAAATTAAAGTCTAGTAATCTTAAAAAGCGCTATTCTTGAATTTTTTGATTTACTAAATTAACAGAAATTGATTTGGCTTAAAATGTCAAAAAAAATCGAATTGTTGAATCCAGGGGCTGTTTTGACCGATGTTGATCGTACTTTGCTTAATAATAATCGCCAACTATCAGAAAAAAACCAAGAAGCTATTAGAAATTACCTAAATGAATGTCGGCAAAACCCGCAGTTTCCAAGATTGGCTTTATGCACCGCTCGTCACCCAGCTGCTTTAATTAATACAGTATTACCCATCTTTGCTGAACTTGTTCCAGAATCAGTCCATGTAGTTTGTGATGGCGCAATGTTAATTGACGCCAAAGGCAAAGTAATTTGGCAAGAGGCAATTGATCCTTCTTTAGTAAAACAGATCTGTCGAGATGTAGAAAGCTTGGGAGGAAGTTTTGCTTTTGGCAATGGTGAGGTTTTTTATTGCGGAAATGCTTTTTTAGAAGAAAGACTAGAAGGCAATGAGCCAATTGAGTTCTTACCCTCTATAACTATCAAAGATGAAGAGAGCTGGACGACCACCCTAATTATAGTTAATCACCTGAACGAAGCAGTGGAAGAATATCTTCGTGGTCTAAAAGATAAACTAAGCTTACACTTACAAAAGATTTTAAGCACATTTAATCACCAATATTATTACAACCTAACTTTAGATAATGTGTCTAAAGCTAAAGGTTTAAGGAAATGGGCTGAATATTATCATTTAAATGCAGAAAACATTGTTATGATTGGTGATAGTGAAAATGATATTGAAGCGATGGAGGTTGGAATTGGTGTAGCGGTGGCCAACGCTAAGCCAGCAGTTAAAGAAGTTGCTAGATTGGTTTTAGAGCAATCAAACGATGACTGCGCAGTAGCTTGCTTTTTACAGGAAATATTAAAAACAATGGCTAAGCCTTAGTTTTTTCTCCACCAATCTTAATTCTCACTGGAACAAAATCAGGACTGTCTAAATCTGGTTCAATCAATTGAACGTGCAAGTGGTTGATGGTGCCAGCACTATAATCGGTATCACCAAAACGCATGGCAAGTCCGCCACCCTTAATCTTGAAGCTCTGTTCAATTTCTGTAATTAATTCAAACAATTCTTGGCCCGCAGTTGGTGATAGATCACTTAAGCTGACAGCGTGTACTTTGTAAATCAATAAAAAATGATGCTTAGTATGTTTATATGGCCATTGGTTTTTAGTAACTATCCAAAATTTAGTCTCTTTAAGAATAGGTTGTTTATGATATTTGCAAAGATTTTCTCGACAAAATGGACAATGCTCGGCCTCAGCAACGTCTTTCATGACTAATTTTTGTTCTTCCTCTCTAGCATTATCCAGATTTATGAATTGAGTTTTTTGTTTTTTTGTCATGTTTACACTGCCACCGGAATATTCCAAATTCCTGGATGAGCTTGATAATTCTCTAAAGTAAAATCTTCTTTGCGGAAAGCAAAAAGATCTTTAACCTGTGGATTTAATTTCATTTGTGGGAGGGGTTTCACTTCGCGATCAAGCATTATTTTAACTGCCTCAATTTGGTCAACGTAAATATGAGCATCAGAGAAACTGTGGACAAATTCATCAGCTTCTAAATTAAGTACTTGAGCAATCATCATTGTTAAAGCTGCGTATTGCACCATATTAGAAGGGACGCCGATAGGCACATCGGCACTGCGTTGGAAAATGTGTAAAGTGAGTTTATTATTAATGATTCTTAGGTGAATCCAACCGTGACAAGGACAAACTAGTACTTTTTGCGTGCGTCCTTTGATGCGCATAGTGTATTGAGGTATCCAAGGACTTATAAAATGAGTACGTAAATGCGGTTTTTCACGCATTTGCTGCAAAATGTTGGCAAATTGATTATAATTTTCTCCCTCAGCAGTGGGAAAATCGTGGAAAGCAGCTCCGTAAGATCCTGGACCCATATCACCAATTTCTAGATTTCGTTTTTTAGCTTTGGCTTCAGTACCCCAAGCTTTCCACCAATAGCAGCCGTAACTTTCTAATTCTTTGATAGTTCTGGCGCCATTGATAAAGGCGATAATCTCAGCAATCGCTTGTTGCCAAATTTTCTCACTCAATTTACGCTCAGTGATAGCGGGAAAACCTTCTTTTAGCTTGTAATGCATTGGTTTAGGTCCAATGATAGTCAGAGCATCAGTTCCTTGAGGAGTGCTTACTTTTTGTCCGTGGTCAAGAATTTCTGCTAATAATTGTTGATATTGAGATCGTTGTTTTTCCATAAGTTCTAATATATCATAAAGCCGCATTGAAAGAATTTTATGAAGGTAATTGCTCTCAAAACTCCAATGATCGAAATTGGTCAGGAACTTAGACCAATTATTAATCAAAGTATTAAAGAAAACTTCCCTGAAGGTTTACCGGAACGTTCAGTTTTAGTGGTAACGTCCAAGATTATTGCTTATGAACAAAAACGTTTGGTGCCAAGCTTAGCGGCACAAAAGGGCAGAGAGGTGAGTCGAGATGAAGAACGCGCTTTTAAACATGAATTAGTAGCTCAGGAAGCTGATTATTATTTAGATCCTCACAGTTCTAAATATGATTTGATGTTGACCATTGCTGAAGCAACTTTAATGGTTAATGCTGGCATTGATGAGTCTAATGCTAATGATAATTATGTGTTGTGGCCAAAAAATTTATATGCTGAAGCTGAAAAAATTTGGCGTAACCTCAGAGAAGATTTTGCAGTCAAAGAAGTGGGGGTAATTATTCCTGATAGTCGCTCAATTCCTTTGCGTTGGGGAGTGGTTGGCACGTCATTGGCTAGTTGTGGTTTTCATCCATTAAATAATCGAGTCGGCGACAAAGATTTATTTGGAAGAGAAATTAAGATGGTGCAAGTTAATGTAGCTGAAGCCTTAGCTACTGCGGCAGTTTTTGAAATGGGTGAAGTGGAAGAGCGAACACCACTAGCGCTCATTACTGACAGTAAAATGATTGAATTTATGGATCGGCCACTAAATGATCAAGAATTAGCTGATTTAAGGATTGAAGCTGAAGATGACATGTATGGACCCCTGTTAAGCAGTGTTAATTGGCAAAAAGGTAAAAGAAATGAATGAAAAGCAAAGATCAAGAATTAAAGATACTTTAATTGTGGCTACTAGTAAGGACGGTTTTATCAGCCCGGCAGATGGGGTGAAACTACCTTCAACTAAGTGGACGAGTAAAGAAGATTACCAATTTTTTACGGAAAAAACTCAGGAAATTGGAGTAATGATTATGGGTCGGGCTACTTATGAAACAATTGCTCGCCCTTTACCGAGACGCCTCATTGTTGTTTTAACTCGCGACAGCGAAAAACAAGCAGAAGCAGCTCGCCGAAAATTGAAAATGGATTATTTACCTAATAATTTGCGCTTTACCAGCAAATCTCCTCAAGAGATTTTACAGTCTTTGGCTAACGAAGGCTATCAGCAAGTGGCTCTTTGTGGTGGGGCTAGTTTGTACCAATTATTTACTAAAGAAAATCTGGTGGATGAAATGTTTATTACTATTGAGCCAATTGAGTTTGGTGATGGGATAAAATTGTTTGAAAATAATAAAATTTATGGTAATTTTCAATTAATTAAAGAAACTCCACTCAATAAACAGGGTACGATCTTGCAACACTGGTTGAGAAGATTAAATTGAGTGGAATTAACTAATTGCTGACTAAGATTTTTTTAAAATATCTTCAATCTCCTGCTCAGTTATAATTCCTTGCTTAATTAATTCAGCAAACTGCTTTTTCATCAATTCTAATTGTAATTCAGGGGAGTTTTTTCTTATATGCTCAGCAAATCTTTTAGCATCTTCAATTGCTTGAGCTTTTGGAGGTAGCTCTTGTTGCATTTCTAGTCTTTGTTCTTGTTTCATATGTCCTTATTTTAATTGTTAATGGTTTTTTTGCTAGTAGTGTTTGGTTTTCTAAATTTTTTAATAAAAGCTTCTACCATGTCCTGGTAAGGCTAGGGAGTAGAATCCATCCTTTTTCAGTTTTTTAAGTTTACTTAAGCTTTTAAGCAAATCTTGATGATTACTGTAAGCAAAATCAGTGCGCCCCACGCCATCAGCAAAAAGAGTGTCACCAGTAAATAGGTAAGTTTCATCATTGTCTTGCTTTTCACTTAATAAGGCGATTCCTCCTGGAGTATGGCCGGGAGTGTGAATTACTTTGAGAGTTTCTTTACCCAATTTAATGATTTGCCCGTCAGAGAGAGCCTGATTGGCTTTAGGCACTGGATCAATCTCCCTGTCCATCCAATGGCGGGCGCTGTTTTGAGCCTGAGTTATTAAAAAATTATCAGCACTATGCAACATAATTGGCAGTTTTGGCCAAGCAGTGGCTAAACTCAGTAAACCCAAGCAATGATCGAAATGACCGTGAGTTAAAAGCACAGCTTTTAAACTTAGATTTTGCCGACTCAATTCTTCATTTAAAAAATCTCCATCATCGGCAGGATCAATAATTAAAGCTTCCTGTCCGTTATCTAATAGGTAGCAATTAGTTTGTAAATCTCCCAATATAAAAGTCTGTAAATTCATTACTTTAGTCTAGCTTATTTATCAAAAATTTGTTAGCATTGTCGCTGTAATGTGCGAGGAATTCATGAAAGTTAAGATCAAACGCTTCGATAAAACTATAGCTCTGCCAGCCTATAAAACAGCCGGCGCAGCTGCTTTAGATTTAGCTAGTAGAGAAGAAATTAGTATTGCAGCTGGCCAAATTGCTTATTTACCTCTAAATATTGCCTTACAAGTCCCAGCGGACAGTTTTGTTTTGATGGTGGCTCGCAGTTCTTTACATAAGAGAGGTTTAATGTTGATTAATGGAGTTGGCATTGGTGATAGTGATTATTGTGGTGATGATGATGAGTATCGAGCTGCAGTTTATAATTTTTCTAAAGAAACAGTGTTGCTTAAAAAGGGCGAGCGAGTAGTGCAAGTGATAGTGCTTAAAAGGGAGAGAGTAGAATGGGAAGAAGTGGATAGTTTTTCCAAAGAAAAAAATCGTGGTGGCTTTGGTAGTACTGGCAAAAATTAAATTGACTAATAGTTAGTTTCTTGTTTAGATATAATTAAAAATTAGGAATAAACTTATGAAATCTAAGGCTAAAACCGGTTTATTAATTACTCTAGAGGGTGGGGAAGGTGGTGGCAAAACCACCCAAATTGTGCGTTTAAAAAATCATCTGGTTGAAGCGGGAAAAGATGTCGTGGTTTTGCGTGAGCCAGGTGGTACGGCAATTAGCGAGCAAATTCGCGAGGTGGTTTTATCTAGTAAAAATACAGGAATTGCTTTTACCACTGAGGTTTTATTGTTTCAAGCTGCTCGCTCGCAAATTTATCGAGAAATTGTTTTGCCTTCGCTAAAAGCGGGCAAAGTAGTGGTGATGGATCGATCTCGTGATAGTAGTGTGGTTTATCAGGGCATGGTGAGAGGTTTTGGCATAGAATTAATTGAACAACTCAATGATATTTCAACAAAAAAAACTTACCCAGATATTACTTTTTTACTTGATATACCAGTAGATATTGGTCTTAAAAGAAGAAATGGGGCGGGAGATGTAAATCGTTTAGATATGGAAGCTAAGGGTTTCCACCAAAAGGTACGCCAAGCTTATTTAACTTTAGCTAAGCAAGATCAGAAGCAACATGGCGAAAAGGCTCGTTGGGTGGTGATTGACGCTCGTCCTAGCATTAGTCAAGTAGAAAAAAATATTTGGCAAATAGTCAAAGATCTTTTAGGCAAAAAGGATTTGAGTTCCTGGGAAGATAAATTAGTTGATGTGGATTTAAAATAAGTTATGCAAAAATTACCAAAAGCTGTTCGTCGATTAATAGAAAAATTTGAGGCGCTGCCGGGTATCGGTCCAAAATCTGCCCAGCGTTTAGTTTTTTATTTATTACACACCCCAGAAGTTCATTTAGCTGATTTTGCAGATAAGCTCTTGGCTTTAAAAAGAGAAACTGTCATGTGCCATCTTTGTCATAATGTCGCTGAACAAGATCCTTGTGATATTTGCCAAGACAAGCAACGCGATCAAGAAATATTGTGTGTAGTAGAGCAGCCTCTCGATTTATTAGCAATTGAGCGCTCAGGTAAATATTTAGGTAACTATCATGTTCTGCATGGCTCAATTGCACCACTTAATAATATTGGTCCAGACCAACTTTATCTGCGTGATATTGCTAAAAGAATGAAAAATTCTTCTGGAGAGCTACAAATTAAGGAATTGATTTTAGCCACTAACCCAACCATGGAAGGTGAAGCCACAGCTCTCTATATTGCGGAATTGTTAAAAAACGATAATTTTTTTGCAGAAAAAATTGAAAGTGGAGAACTAAGCATTACTAGAATTGGGCATGGATTGCCCATTGGTGCAGATATTGAGTATGCTGACGGAGTGACTTTAGCTAGAGCACTTGAGGGTAGAAGAAGCTTGTAAACTGTCTATCAAGCGCCTTAGAGATTTTCTCTTATAGCTGATAGCAAAACATTAAGAAATAATTATTGAACAGGTTTTTCTCTTAAGACTTGGAGCCAATCTGTAACTGCATAGCCAACAATTTCTCGTTCACCTTCTTGAGCTTCTGATTTAAGCAAAACCCAATTATAATTATCTTTTTCTCCGGCTAATTCAATTACTTTAAACACTGTCCCATCAGCTACATTAGCAACAATATCATTGTCAATACCCGCATCAGTTCTAATATTTAAACCATAACCAGCAGTTTGTGTTACTCGGACTCTTGAGTCTGGAAAAATTCTTTGATCGTCGGCAGGTATTTCAAAAGGCTCATAGCGTTGAGTTAAATCGAGGACATTATCATTTTCAGTGTCTCCCCGCTGTTCTTGTTGCCAAAGTTGGTAATTTTTTTGGACGATGGGGTTTGGATCTCTTTCAGCAGGATCAACCAAAGCCTTATCGTTTTCAACGATAGCGCAAGATGCTAGAGTAAAACCCAAAAAAGCAGCAGAAACATATTTATGCCACTTTTTTAATTTATGTGGTTTTTTTACCTTTTCTTTTGCTCCTTGCCGAATTTCTTTCTGAGAATTGGAGGGGTCGCTGGTATTGTTTGTCCGTAAATCGATGTTTTCTGTCATAAAAAACATTATAACAAAACTTGTTTATTAATACCATTTTTGTTATATTGAAGTGTAGATGGTTCAACATCTAATTTTGTATAATCGACAACTTTGCTCAATGCAAAGCTGCCGGTTTTTTTGTAAAATTTTTGCAATTTTAAACATAAGATTATTAAGTAGGCAGCTTTAGCGCCAAAGGAGGAACTTATGAAAGTGATTGTTCAAGCCAAAAGTCTAAAAGTAACGAGAGCTTTACGTGAATTTATTGAACGCCATAGTCAAAAATTAGATAAATTAGGGCAAAAAGTAACTAGCGTTCGTGTTTATTTAGAACTAAGTACTAAAAAAAGTAGTAAAAGCAAGAATGTTTTGGTTAAATATAAAATTGAAGTTCCAGGTCAAGATTTGTGGGTTGAGGTGGCTGGTTACGATTTTTATGATGCAATTGTTGATGCGGTGGATGCGGCCACTCGCAAGTTAAGAAAAAATAAAGAAAAACAATTAGAATATTAGTTTTAAGTTAGCTGAGCATTTTCAAAGGAAGTGGTCATCGTAGTTGATTTTGTGTTATTCTATTTATATGACAGATAACCAAGATCCTTTACAAGCTTTACAAAAAATTATAGAAAGTAAAGAAAAACCCTCAGCAGCGCCCTCTTCTGAGTTAAATCAAGGACAAAATGAAGGACTAGTAACTCCAGAAGGACAAGCGAGTGGTGGAGAAGAGCTTAGTCCAGGACAACAAGCTGCTTTACAGGTAGCTCAAGAGGCAGCTAATGCTGCAAAAGAGGCGGAATTGAGAGCTCAACATCAAGAACATGAACAACAGCAAGCCGCTAAAGATCGAGAGGCAATTGAAAGTCTAAGAGGAGAGCTTCCAGAAGTTGCTCCGACGAGTTTGCTAGAAGGAGATGCTGCTAGCAATCCTAATCAAGATTTATCTCAAGAAACGAACAATCAAGAAACTGGTGAAAAAACTGCTAAAGAAGTGTCTCATCAGGTTGAACAATTAAAAAGGTTAGATTAATTTAATATGGAGGGCGGATCGAGTTTAGGTGCTGGAGCCAAAAGCCAGTTAACTAGTAGCGGTGGCTTTCGCCAAACTTTTGGCGGTAGTATTAGTGAAGAACATTTGGATAAGGCGG
>JAAZKO010000027.1 GCA_012799795.1 Minisyncoccota bacterium
ACTGGCAAATTTTCTGGGGCTTCACCAAGAATCTTTTTCCCCCAAGAAATATTATTAATGTTACTCATTTTTTGACTAGGAAAATGATAAAGAGTGGCTAATTCATCTACACTTAAAATTAACTTAGGTGAAGCTCTAAAGCTTCGCTGCTTCATACTTTTTAGAAAACATTTTTTAAAAATCGGTCGCTTTTTTAGCGCTAGTGCATTACTTTCACTTTGCGAAGTAGCCTGATAAGCAGCGGCAATATTGCTCAATAATAACTTGCTTTTTTTCCGATTATTAGTACCGACAGCAATCTTAAAAGCAGACTTTAGTGAACGCTGCTCCATTTTTTGTTTAATCAACTGTTGCTGAGGATGAGCCACCAATTGCTCATTAGACAAACCCTGATTTTTTGTTAATAGACCAAAATTATTGCTTAATAATAGCTGAATTAAGATGGTGTCCTCTCCTTCATTTTTAGACAAAGTCGACATCAGGGTAGACAAAGGATCAATATCTTTAAAGTCTTGGTAAGTTTTTAGCGGGAAATAGTCACGATTTTTTAATTTTAGGCTAGCTACAGCCAATCGACGATCTTTTCCAAAAAAATAATCAACCGGATCAAAATCAATTTCTTCAATAACCGACTCTGGATAACTAGCGTGAATTGCTCCTTTAAAATATTCCAAAAGACGTTCGGGCAAATATACTAAAAAGTGAATATTTTGTTCTCGAACCAAAATTTCGAAACTTAAAGTCTCTTTTTTCCCCAATAATTTATCTAATAAATTATTTTTGAGCTTGGGTAAGGTAGAAAACAACTGAACTGTCGCTTCTTCAGTTTCCTGACTATCTTTGCTAGTTTTGATTTTTAATAACAAGTGTTTTTTTGGCACAATTTTAGTATAGCAAATTACCCAACTCTTTTTTCTCTCAAACGCTTTGACTGCTTTTTTTGATAATTGATAAATAATACGATAAAACTAATGACGGCAAGTAAGAAACCAAAATACTGGAGTAATTGAGGCCAATAAAAAATGTAAATTTTTGTAGCAAGATCTTGCTCATCTAATAACCAAGCATTGGCCCAATTATTTAATTTAAAGTGCTCAAGTTTTTGGCCATCCTGATAAGCTAGCCAGCCCCGATCATAAGCCTGCGTAAAACTTAAATATTTAGCTTCGCAATTGGCAGTTAAATCTACTTGATATAGCCACAGGGCTTTTTTATTGACAATAAAACCACAATCAGCCAGCTGACTTGTGGTGGGCTGATTTTGGGCAAGCTTGGACTCAGAATTTTGCCAGTGTAGTTCTTTTAAAAAGTTGTATGGCCAAAAAAACAGTTCAACTGATTTTAGCAGATTTTCATTAATTTCTTTTCCATAAGAATCAGTAGAAAAGTACAAAGTATAACCTTGATTAAAACTTTCAGTAGGCGGCAAAACTTGATAATTAACCCCTTCACTCAAATAAGTTTCCAAAGGACTACGACCTAAACTATCAACCTGCACCGCAAAGGTAGCTGGTAAACTGGCTAGATTTTGAGCGTCAATTTTAATCAAATAGCCGTGACTATGATCAAGATCGGGCAAGTAAAAATGATCGCAAACGCTAGTGCCAACTGCCTGATAAAATGCGCCCTCATCCCATCGCTCCTTGGCGACAAAGCCTCCTTGTAATGACCGACAGTTAACCGGCTCCAAAACATTAAGCTCACTGTCTAAAATATTACTTTGTAAAATCACTTTAGGTATTTTGACAGTTAACCGATTATCTCCCTGACGGGTCTGTCGCTCAATTTCCAAGTTATAAAGACTTAAATCAAAAAAAGCATAGTCAAAATACGTAGTACTTTGATTGGAGCTGAGAGCAATAGTGTTAGGCAAACTAGTATTTAATAACAAATCAATCTCGCCACTCTCTGTCAATTGAGTAATTAATTGATCATTGATATTAATCAAGCAGGCTTCTCCTGCCAAACATAGGCGCGCATCAAAAACAAAATTTTTCTCCAGCTTAAAATTAGTCACCTGCTCACTCTCAATAATTTCTGGAGCCAAAAATCTAAAATTTAGCTTAGCTGTGTTGTTTTCCACCGACCAAGTTAAACGAAAAGGCAGGCGGCTTTCAGTTTTTAATAAATCTGCCAGCTGTAATTGGAAATCTACAGTTGGATTGGTTTTTAAACTAGTTAAATAAAAATAACTTTCGTCTTCACTTAATAAAAACTCCAAATCTTTTTGCCAGTGATTGCTAAAAAGCGCAGGGAAAGGATAAATCACATCTACACTGTCATTGTTAATAGTTAAATAATGGCCAAAATCTGCAAAAGCTTGATCAGACCAAGCAAAACGATAATCATTAGCTACTGAAGGCAAATCTCGATAAAGACTGATAAAATCTTGCTGGGTTTGCTTATTTTGATCAGTAAAAGTATAAAGACTGATAAAATCAAATTCTTCGATTAATTCAATTTTCTCAGAATTAAGTAAAAATTCTTTCATTGCTTGATAATTGAAAGGTTTGGTCGTATTGCGGTTAATAGTCGATTCATCTAAAAGTAAATAATCAACATCATATTCTGCTAAAACATTTTCCAACGCAGCAGTATCTTTTTTGTCCAACGCTGCTTGCAGTTGCCAATAATAGCGCTCGCTGGATTCACTCCAAACATCGAAAGCTCGATCTAAAATGGGCTGCCTAATGCCATACCAAATAAAACCAGAGCCTCGATAACCCCAATCATTCCACTGCCAAGCATAAAAAGAGTGCTGGGGCAGATTAGTAATTCGGCTACTTTGTGGCGCCTCGTGCTTGAAATAGTCAAATAATTGAAAATAGGCATCGGGAATATTCACTCTAAGGCGCGAATAAAAGAAATTACCAGTAAAACTAGGTAAAGAATAAAAAATTAGAGAAAGAAAAAATACAGCAGCTAAAAGGAATTGCCAAAGCTTCTTTTTGAATAGAGAAAAAATAAAGGCTAAGCCAAAAGTTAGTAATAAACTATAAAATAAGCTGTAAGGCACAATCCACTTAGTAAAGGCTGAGCGAAAGATTTGGCCAAATAAGGGCACAACTTGGCGCAAAAAATCAAAAAGAAAAGCCAAAGGAGGATTGGAACCAGCAAGAATGAAAGCAGTAAATAAAAACACCAGCAAAATGGCTAAATGGCTGTGACGCAGCTGAGACTGGCTTTTTTTAGCCATAAACAAAGAAACTATCCCAATCACTAATAAAACAAAATAAAACCAAGTTAAAACCACTACCCAAGGCTTATTCAAATGAGTCTTCCAAGCATCCATCAAATAAACATTGTTACCCCATTGATTGAAATCAGTGTAATCAAGCCAAAAACCTTTGAGGGTTACTAAATTGGCAAAACTACCATACTGATTATTTTTCAAAAAGGTCACCTCAGTGGACATCAAATTAATCTTGGCTGATAAAGTAGTAGCGCTAGCAAAAATAGTGAAATAAGCAACCGGCAACAGCCAAAAAGCATTAGTCAAAAAAACCACTAATAAGATTAATCCCGCTTTTTTCCAAGTAATTTTTTTCTTGAGTAGAAAAAAAGCCATCATCATTAACAAAATTAATAAATAAACCACAAATACCGTCTGCACATAGCCAAAAATTGTCCCCAATAAGGAAAAGGCAATAAAGCCCAATAGATTTTTTTTGTTGGATCGTTCAAGATAGCTCAAAAAGTAATAAATTAGCCAAGGAAAAAAAGCAAAAAAAGCGACAAAAGGTTCAAAAGTGACATAAAAATTCTGCACTGTGCCTAGATTCATTAAATAAAAACCAGCACCTAGAAAAGCCAATAAACGTGCTTGTTTATTGTTTTTAAGCAAGTAAACAAACAAAGCATAAGCCCCCCAAACACCAGATAATAAAGTGGCATAATTCCAAAAATAACGCAGCCAATTTGCTTTTAAAATAAGCGAAAAAGGCCACAAAATAATTTGGCGCACTAGATCTGCTCCGTGCCCCATCCCTCCCAAAAGTCCTAACCCTTGATACTCTTGCCAAGAGACATTAAAAGCTCTTTCTAAATTAATCTCCAAATCTAATTCAACCTGCAAATTATCCCAACCAGTTAAATAAGTACCTGGGTTAAAATTCAGATAAAGCAATAAGCTAACTAGAAGAAATAAAAAAAACTGTGGCCAGACTTTTTTTAATAAAGAAAAAAATTTCATAACTTAATTGTATACAAAAATTAAACTTAAGTACTAGCCTGAGAATAAGCCAGTTTTTGCCAAAAATAAACTTTTTGCGCCTTAATAGTTGAAATAGTTTGTTCTTGAGTTTGACTAATTAAGCTTACATATTGATTAGCAATTTCTTGCCAATCATGAGCTTTGGATACTTGACTACCAAAAACAGCCATTTTTTTGGTTAAAGATGAATCTTGCCAGTTGCTTAAGAAGGTCTTAGCAAAAGAAGCATAAGTTAAATTAAATTGTAAAAGATTAATATCTATTTGATTTTTGTGAGCTAGTTCTTGCAATTTATCAGTCAGTAGATTTTCAGCAAAGAATTTCGAACTAATAAAAGGCTTGCGATATTGCAACGCCAAAGCTAGAGCTCCAGAGCTAGACATGCGAGCCAGATAAGGAAACACCACCAAATCGGCAATGGCAAAGATCTTAGCCACATCTTTTTCTGCTACAAAACCAGTGTGAATAATGTCCTGATTATTATGTTTAATCAAGTTACTTAAATTTTGGTAAAAATCCTGTAAATGAGGCTGATTTTTTTGAGTTGGAGCCACGTCACCAGCCAACAACAACTTAGTATTTTTAGCCAATTGACCAGACTTTTTTAAACGCAAAAAGTTTTTAATCAACCAATCAGTACCTTTATACCAAGAATGATAACCATAAGCTAAAACCAGCTTATCACTAGCTTTACAGCCCAAATTTTTCTTA
>JAAZKO010000002.1 GCA_012799795.1 Minisyncoccota bacterium
CGATTCTGCCAATAAAAATATCTGGATCAATGCCCTCTTGTCCCACCGTTAATACTCTTTCTCGTAAATTTAAAGTTTCCTCACTTAACACTTCACTTAATATAATATTTTTACCATCACCCTTTACTATCCCCTTCACCCCCGATTCTGTCTTAGCCACTACCCCCTGATTTAGCATATTTTTTAGTAACAAGACGCGAGCCTGCTGCTGACTCACATTTTCAATAATACCCAATAAATTACCTTCTCCCAAAACTAGAGAACCAGGTCGTAAAGCGCTATCACTACCTATGGCTAGAACTGGTTTAGAAAAAGAACTAATTGGTCGAGTAATTAAATTTTTTTCTAAAGCTCGATTACTACTTTCTAATAAATCTCTCAAGGCCTCATTCTCCTCACGAAGAGCCTCTAGTTCAGTTAACTGCACTGAAGCTTCTCGATAACGATATTCAAGATCTTCCAATTTTTGGCGTAATTGCCAAAATTGCCGTAATTTAGTCACTGGCTGAGTAAGAGTTAAAATAACTTGGTAGTTATGAGCTTGCCAGTTAATTGCAAGTCGACGCCAGCTAGATAAAGTTAAAAAACCCAAAAAATCTAACAAAAATATAAATACTAATAGGACAACGACAAGTAGATGGCGACTAATTTTTTGATAATTAAACATAAGTGCTAAGATGTTCTTGATTAAGAATACCCTCCATTTTTAGATGACGACTTAACTCATCCAAAATTAAAGAGCTTTTAATATCAGGATGAATAAAAAAATAAAAATATTGCCATTTTTCTTGGAAAAGCTTTGTCGGCACATTTAAAATAAAGTTATCTACTGCAGCTTTAAGACGCTCAATTAAAACTGCTTCATCAAGGTTTTCACTTAAAGGAAGATGTTTGCTTTTTAACTTTTTGTCTAATAAAAACAAAGATAATTCAGCAAAATCTAGATTCAAATCAATAATTAATTTTAATTTTGAAAAGTCTTGCTTAGACCTAAGATGTTGATTGAAAAAATCAGCTCGATTGACAATTGAGACTGGCTTTAGAAAATTCTGCGCAAAACTGCGCTTAATAGTATCTTTTTCTAAATCAGTGTTAGCACCTGATAAAACGACTTGGAGGCGTTTTGCTTTTTTTAATTTTTCGTGATCTAAAATGAAATTGTTTTGCAAAACTTGCTCTAATGCCCATTTAGATTGCAAAATTCCAGATTTAAAAGGCGTAATTAATTGCCAATGCTCATTGCCTAAATCTTGTTGATATAAGCGCCACCAACCCAAGGCCTCCTGACCAAAATTTATAATTTGTTCTTGATTAGAATCCCACAAAAAAACCCAAGGTTGATAACTAATATCAATTAGCTCAATCCCTTTTTCCATACATCAAAGCTTAGCAGAAAGTTAGGCTTTATTCAAAAGTTCTGTAGCAGTTTTGTATCGCCCAGCCTCAATTAATTCTTGTATCTGGTCTAAATCTGCAAGAAGACCTAAATTATTTTCCTCGTTGGCTTCTTCTCTAATCTTTTTCATTCTTTCCTCAAACATTTCCTTTTTTAAAGACAAAGCCTTTTTGTACATTATTTCTTCTAAATCAGGTATAAATTTTTCCAAATAGGTTAAAAGGGCCTCTTTACGTTCATTTTCCTCTTTAGACTTGTCAGCTAAAATTTGCTCAGCCTGAGTTCTTTCTTCGCTGTTTAATAAAAGTGGCAATTCAACCTCAATAAAATTTTCCCAAATTAACTCTTCTAAATCTGCTAAAAAATCTTCTTTTTCTAATTTTTCCAAAGAATCTAGACCTAGCATAGTAAAAATATTCTGACTTTCTAAATTCTCTTCATCGACTGCCTCCACTGGCTCCACTGGCTCCACTGGCTGAGTTGCTGCTTCTGGTTCTGAAGCTGATAGAGTTGGGGTTGCAATTGGAGTTTGTTCTTCTGCAACACCCGATAAATCTAAAGATGGTCGCTGACGAGAGAAGTTTTCTTCAACTCCAGGACTATCTTCTTGCGAAAACGAAACTGGCTCAGGTTGTTCTGCAATTTTTGCTTCCAATTCATCAATAAAATTATCTAAGTCTAGATCTTTTGACTGAGTTTTTTCTTGATCATTTTCTTGATCATTTGCTTGATCATTTGCTTGATCATTTGCTTGATCACCAGCTGGCAATTGCAACTCATCACTACTTTCAATAGCGGGTATAGCTGTCGGTGGCTCTAACTTTACGGCTTCGTCCTTTTTTTCCTCTAATTGAGCAGGTTCAGCAACAGTTTTAGCAGCAATTTCCTGATTCAAAGCTTCAAGTTGTTTTAATAGTTCATCTACATCAGCCTTGTTTGGCTTAGTTTGCGTATGTTGATCGTCTTGAATATTGGTCATAGGCAGGCTTTCTTATTTACTCCTTTAATTTAACATAAATTAAGAGTAAAAAGAAGCAGAAAATCCGTTATACTATGCCCATTGTGAGCATTTTAAGACATAAAATTGACAATTATCTCCATACTATCATCTTTGCTTTTTTTAATATTTTAGTCTTTTCCACCCCCTTTGTTTTTACTTGGTTTAACCAAGAATTGTTTGAATTTAACAAAATGATTTTTGTTTATATCTTAACTAGTTTAATCATCGCTTTATGGGGCTGGCGGTCTCTACTAAGAGGGCAGTTTTTATGGAAAAACAGAACCCATAATTGTGTTCTTGCTTTCTTCTTTTTTTCTCAATTACTAGCTACTATTCTTTCCATTCATCAACGCACTTCAATTTTTGGTTACTACACCCGTTTTAATGGTGGCTTACTATCAGTTTTTACTTATATTTCCTTATTTTTTGCTGCTCAATATAACCTTAACAAAAAACAATTAAATTTAATATTAAAAAACTTACTCTTTGCTGCTTTCTTGATTAGTCTATATGCTATTCCAGAACATTTCGGTCATTCTTTAAGCTGTCTAATTGTAACCGGTAAATATGATGTCAACTGCTGGGTGCAAGATGTACAAAACCGTGTTTTTGCCACTTTTGGTCAACCCAACTGGCTCGCCAGTTTCTTGTTGATGACTATTCCTTTGGCTATTTGGCAATTGTGGCAAGTAATGCAAAGAAAAAGCAAAAATAAAAAACTAATTAAAATTGCTTATTACGCGCTACTGCTCGTTTTATTAAGTACTGCCTTGTTTTTTACAAAGTCCCGATCAGGTATTTTAGCTCTCGGATTGGCTTTATTGCTCCAAACAATCGCTCAAAGATTTTTACAAAATAAAAATCAAAAAAAACTTAAACTAGCGCAATTACTTTTGCCTCTTGGCTTAGTACTATTGCTTTTGCTATTTTTGGGGCAAAATTTAAACCTGAGTAAGCCCAATCAATCACTCTTAAGCTCTCTTACTGAAGGTTTAGATGTCAAAAGTGAAATTAGCGAAGAGCCACCGGCTCCTACTTTTGAACTTGCTGGGTCAAAATCTAGTGATATTAGGAAAGTCGTCTGGCAAGGTGCGTGGAAAGTTTGGCAACGCTACCCCATTTTTGGCTCGGGTGTGGAAACTTTTGCCTACAGTTATTATCAAGATCGACCGGTCGAACACAACCTCCTTTCTGAATGGGATTTTTTATATAATAAAGCACATAACGAACTCTTAAATTTTTTGGCCACCACCGGGCTGTTTGGTCTGATAACTTATCTGAGTTTGTTTGTCGCTTTGTTTATTTATCTAGTCAAACAATGGCAGGCTAAACAACTAACTAGCCTGCAAATTGCTTTAAGCAGTTCACTATTGGCCATGTTTATTAGTAATTTTTTCGGTTTTTCTACTGTTACTAGCAATTTACTCTTCAGTATTTTTGCTGCAGCAATAGTTAAAGAAGAGATAATTTGGCCAAAAATTAAAAAAGAAAAAATCACTGGGCCAGAATGTCTTGTTGCAGCTGCCATACTATTAATAGTAATCACAGCCAATATCAATATTTGGCGAATCTGGCGAGCAGACTATCTCTTTTATAATGCCAAAAACCATATTCAAGATGGCAACTGGCAAACTAGTCTTAGTTTAATACAAGAAGCTATTGAACAATCTCCCCAAGAAGCTTTATTTTATGATGAACTAGCTAGTCAATATAGTATTTTAGCTATTAGGTTTGCTGAAGATGGTCAGGCAACTAATAGTGCTAAATTCGCTGAGGCAGCCATTGAAACTAGTAATTTTGTGCAAAAACTTAATCCGGTGCATCTTAATTTTCATAAAAGTCGAGCAAGAATTTTTATCAAATTGGCTCAACTCAATGCCGGGTTTTATGAGGCTGCTAAAGACAGCTTATTAAAAGCTATAAAGCTTTCACCTAGCGAAGCCAAACTTTATTATAATTTAGCTTTGGTAGAGGAAGAATTAGGCAATCAAGATACAGCCATTGAAATTTTAAAAGAAACAATTAGATTAAAAGCAAATTATTGGCAAGCATACTTTGCTCTCGGTCAAATTTTAGATTTACAAGAAAAAACAGCAGAAGCCACTGCTTACTATCAATATATACTAGAAAAAATTGATCCTGATAATGATTTAGCCCAAAAAGCTTTGACAGCCCAAAAAGCTTTGACAGAGCAAACTTTAAAATAAAGCTTAATAAAGCAAGCTTTTTGGGGTATAATACTCCCATGAAAATTATTAGCGCTCCACATCCGACTTTACGTCAGGTGGCTAATCCAGTCGAAAAATTTGACAAACGACTATTAAAATTTATTGAGCGCCTCAAAAAACAGCTTTTATTGGAAAAAGATCCTGAAGGAGTGGGCTTAGCTGCTCCTCAAGTTAATAAATCTTGGCAGATTTTTATTTTACGCAATTCTGAGCAAGATCAATTAACTGCTTTCATCAACCCAAAAATCACAGTTCACAGCCAAAAAAAAACCCTACTCAAGGAAAATGAACATTTTGAAGGCTGCTTGTCAGTCCCAAAAATTTATGGGCCAGTACCCCGATGGGATTGGCTGGAAATTGCCTATCAAAGCATAAATAATCAGGGAAAAGTTGAGGAAAGAACAGAAAAATATCGGGGTTTTCTAGCCAGAGTTATTCAGCACGAATATGACCATCTGCAAGGTGTTTTATTTACCGACCACCTCTTGGAAAACGATTTACCAGCCTACATCTTTGAAAATAATCAATGGATAGAGCTTGAGGATCGACAAATTTTAGCAAATTTTTAATGCAAAGATTAAGATGAGTGAACATTCTCCCAAAACCTTTCGTTTAGCCATTGCTGGCTCAACAGAATATAGCCAAAAAATCGCTAAAGCATTAGCTAAAAGCTCAATTTTTGACTTAATCTGGGTACTCACTCCCCCTCCTAAAAAAATCGGTCGGGAACAACTGCTGACCATTAATCCTCTAGCCCACTGGGCCGAAAAAGATAAAATTATTACTTTTTTGGTGCCAGACAATCTCAAAAATCCCCAACTCAAAAAGCAAATTCGCGCTCAAGAAGTGGATATTTTATTGGTGGTCGATTTTGGCTATTTCATACCTGATTGGCTCTTAACTTTCCCCAAAATTATTACTCTAAACATTCATCCTTCTCATTTACCCCGTTGGCGAGGTAGTTCCCCAGGACAATTTGCTATTTTGTTCAAAGATTTTCAACGCCCTTGGCAAGATCAAGTAATTGGTGGACAAAAAAGTGCTGTGACTCTTATGACAGTTAGTAAAGAACTCGATGCCGGAGATATTATTTTGCAGAAAAAATTTACTATTAAAGAAGATTGGACATCAACTGAGTATTATCAGCATGCTTTTCAATTGATTAATAAATCTTTAGCCAAAAACATTAAACAATTTATTGAGGGCCAATTAAAAGCCTTTACCCAAACTAAACAGTCGCCCACTCCTTTTGCTCAACGCTTAAGTAAAACCGATGCTTTTGTTTCTTGGTCGCAATTGAAAAAACTAATGACAATTATCCCAGAAGAAAAATTAAATTCTTTAAGCGAAAATGAGTCGTCTTTGAGTAAGCAAAAAGAGGCGCTGCTTAGTCAATTATTAGCTGGTCAAGGCATTTTGGGCAATTATCCGCTAACAATTTTAGAACAAATGCACTTTGTGAGTAATGCTTGTCGAGCTTTTCAAGCTTGGCCTGGACTGTGGACAATAATCCCCACCCACAAAGGAGAATTAAGATTAAAAATTTTGACCTGCCAAATTGAAAAATTAGTCAGTGGTCAGCGCCTAGTTTTAGAAAAAGTGCAATTGGCTGGTAAAAATCCTTGCCAATTTAGACAAATGAAAAATCTGATCAAGTAAAATTATTCAGTTGGTTTCTGATAATGAGTGGTTAAACCAGCTTTTCTTAACTGGCGTAATTGACTAGTTGGCACTCTAATCTTTTTCTTAACCCCATTTAAAACTACAGTTACTGCATGTAGGTTGTATTTGAATTTACGCTTAGTTCGATTTTTGGCATGAGAAACATTATGTCCAGAGTGAGACACAACGGAGTGTTTTCTGATTAATTTGCTAATCTTGGCTTTTTTCATAGAAAGGAATTTTAACATGCAGCGACCTTTTGCGCAATTAGCTCAAGTCTAAAAACAAGTATTGATCATTTGCAAGATGTAGTAGAATGGAACAATGCTCGGATTATTATTTAGCAGTCCACTAGCTTTCTTTTTAATCTTAATTGGCTTGTTGTTATCTATTAGTTTTCATGAGGCAGCTCACTGCTTCGTAACTGACAAACTAGGCGATCCTACCCCACGCGTGATGGGCCGCCTGACGCTAGATCCGCGGGCTCATTTGGATCCACTGGGTACTTTACTTATCGTCTTGACTGGTTTTGGCTGGGGCAAGGCGGCCCCCTACGACCCCTACAATCTTAAATCACCAGTGCGTGATACTGCAATTATTGCTGCTGCCGGCCCCCTCACTAATATTCTGATTGCTATTTTATTAGCTTTACTAACTCGCTTGCTCGGCGGTAATTTAATTGCGGTTTTTGCTGAATTTTTGATTCACATCAATCTTGCCCTCGCACTATTCAACTTATTACCGGTTTATCCACTCGACGGTGGCAAAATTATGAGGGCAATTTTACCTAGAGAAAGTAGCTTAGAATATGAAGCCACTATGGAACGCTATGGTCAATTTATTTTATTATTTCTCATTTTACCTATCTTTAATGGCCAATCAGCAGTGGTCCAACTACTTGGACCAGTCATCAATCTCTTAACTAATTTATTAGTTTGAGATATTTTTCAGAATATAGCTTGTGAATAGCGCCAAAAATCGCTAGACTATTTATATATGTCAAATAATTTTTCTCAACTTCTTGATTTAGCAATTAAACAAGGTCATTCTCGATCAAGCCTAATGGCCGAAATTAAACAGAGTATTATCGCCGATTATCGAGAAAAAAACCCTACGGCTGCAATTGGTATTGCTGTCTTGATTGATGAAGAAAGTGGTCTAATTAAAATTTTTGCTGGTGATAAAGATCTGGGTTCGGAAAAATTTTCTCAGGAAGCTAGTCAATTAGCGCAAAAAATCTTGATCGACAAAATTGCCCAAGGTCAAAAAAGTACTGCTAGTAGCCCACAAACCGACAGCCAAATTAGTACAACTGCCAAAAAAATTAAAAATTTTGGCACAGGAATTCTGGGCAAAATTATTTTCTGGGCTTACAATGTTTATTTCATATTTTTTAATTTTTCAATGGCCCTATCATTAGTGATAGGTCAAAACTTTTTCGAAATAATCAAGAGTTTGGAATGGGGTCAGGCTTTAACCTTCCTTGGCATCTTTTTCTTACCCATTGCGACAGTTATTTTTGTAATACGCAAGGGTTTGCAAAAAAACAGCGCTAGTTTAACCAAACTTTTTTTCCTACTTGAATTACCTCTAGCAATTTTATTATTATTTTCTTCAAGCTTAATTGGTCAAACTACTATTTTTACCGGATTAAGTCTTTTGGGATTATTGGCGGTTCCTTTAATACTTTATATACATTTTTCCAAAGTCGAATTATCTGCTTTGGCTAAGCAAATTTTTGGTTTCTTTAGTCAATTAAGCACAACCTTGCTTGGCTATTACGCTCTACTCTTTTCTTTCTTTTTACCTTTGATCTTAATTGGTGTGCCAAAAGAGTTTTTATCAGATTTTTTCTATTATGGTAGTCCTTTTATCGATTTCATTAATTATCCTGCGATGTTTGTTAGACTAACTTTTGCTTTAATTCTGTTTATTTTAATTTTAACTCTGACTGCCCTGCCCTATATTTTATTGCGCACTTTATGGAAAATTGCTGAAAATAATCGACTGAATTTAATCAAGAGCTTAGGTGAAAAAAAAGCAGAAAAAAATATTGCCATAAGCTGGATTATTGTTTTAATTTTATTTGCCATAAGTTTATTTAGATGGCCTGATCATCGCCTATTAACTCAATTGAGTGAATTTGATCAAGAGGCTGATTATTTAACTCAAGAAACAGCTGCTAATCCACTGATTGAGCAAGAAGAAAAATTACAAAAACTGGTTGAACGCAAACTCCAAGCTCGCCATTATTATTTGTTTGATAAAGATGAAACTTTTCTAGCTGATGCTTATGAAATTGTGTTCGAAAGCGAAATTTTTGCTGAAACTATTCAAACTACTTTTACTAATTTAGCTTATCCACTAGTTTATTGGGAAGAACGAACTGATCAGAGAGTTTTGGGCGATAATTTCCAATATTTATTTGGATATTCTTATTATCAAAGTAAAAGCGATTTTGAAGACATTGATATCAGGTTTAAGGAACCAGAAGAGGAAGATAAAAATGTCTTAGTCACTTATCGAGAAATCACTGTTGATACTGAAGCCGATGGTTTATTAGCTCGGGTAACTATAGAAGAAGAATACGAAAATCAAACCAATCAAGAGCAAGAAATTATTTATGAGTTTAATTTACCCGACGAAGTAGCTTTTTATGATCTAAAACTTGGTCCTAATTTGGAATTTTCTGGAGTAATTGCTCCCAAAGGTGCTGCACAAAAAGTATATGAGCGTGAATTAGCGCAAAGACGTGATCCAGCCCTTTTAGAACAAACTGGGCCCAATCAATATCGGCTAAGAATTTTCCCCGTGCCTGGTCGCAATGACTTTAGTACCTTGCAAGGTCAAAGACAAAAAGTCTCATTTAGTTATAGCGTGGCACAAAGTGCAGGTGCTTTTGCCCTACCTCGCTACACTCGAGAATCGAATGTTTATTCAGATGCTTCAAGTTCAATTTCGCTCTCTTACAATGGCCAAATCAGCTATTTAGAAGAAACTACTGAACAAATAGCTGCTACAGATGAAGATGTCAGAGATCTTTGCTTAAATCAGGAACAAAATTACGGCTTAAGTGAGGCGAGTCGCAACGCCAACATCATTTTCCACGCTAACGATGCTGATTTGCAAAACTTAGCTTGTGCGGAAATGACTGAGTTATTACCTCTTCTCAAAGATTATCGCTTAGCCATTGTTTACGATAGTTCTTTTAACAATGAAGAAGATCAAACTCTTCATCAATTTGCCAAATTAATTAGTCAAACTGATCTAAATTGGTTAAATGAAGCAGAAATTGATTTATATAAATTCAATCAAGTGATAAGTACAGGAGAAAGAATAACTGGCGATAATTTTAAAAAATTACTAGAACCGATTCACTTCTCCAGAGTCAATGATTTTAGTAAATTAGGAGAAATTACTGAAAATTATGATCTAATTATCTTAGTCACTAGTCAAGATATCGATTTTAGCCAATTAAAAAATTTTCCTTTCTCTAAGCCTACTGTGGCCTATTGGGTCAGTGAAGATAAACTGCCGGCACTAAACATGGAAATGAGCAGTGGTCTCTGGCAAACCGGTGGTGGTACCAGCACCACTATTGAAGAAGCAATTCGTAGTTTCTTGATTAAAGAAACATTAGCGAGCAAATATGCTGAAAACGCAATTAATCTCAATCGGAAGCTTAGTCTGCAATTTAGCGGTCTGTCAACTATTCCAGCTAATAATGTTTTCAGTGCTGATAGTGCTTTAGCGATGATCAGCAATAAAGCACTTTTGCAAGAATTTGTTAGCCAGCAGAATAAAGAAGTAGTTGGTGATATTAATGTTTTAGATCAATTAGATCAGGCAGCTCGCCAAGCCAACTTAATCAGTCCCTACTCTTCTTCGATTGCTTTGGTCAATCAACAACAGATTGAAACTTTGAGGCGACTAATGGAACAATACAATCGTTTTCAAGATACGCAAATGATTGAAAATCAAAGCCAAACCCCAATCTTTTGGGATATTACACGACCCATGCCGATGATTGACGATTTCTCAATGGAAATGATGCCAAGTTCACCGATGAGCGTAAATGATGTTATTGGTGGAGAAATGATGATGCAAAAATCGCTACCCGGTAATGGTCTATTGTCAGTTGACACTTTAGATATGACCGATACTGCCATTGCTGGTCAAAGCCGAAGTACAGTTGGTTTTGGAAGCATCGGTGCAGGACCAAGCATCATTTCCAACTTAGCAAGTGGCACTTCATTCATCGTTGGCACCGGCTTGATTGCCATTATTGGATTAGCAGTATTTCTACTTCAACAATTAAAGAAAAAGAAAAAATAAGAAAAATTTTGCATAAAAGCAATATTTTGAAAGGAAAAAATCATGAAAAAACAAGGTTTTTTGATCATTTTATTAGTAATTATTAGCATGATCGCTACCATTGGTGTCGCCGCTTGGCTCAATTTAGGATCAGATTTGTTTTCCCTAAAAAACACTAAGCCTCAAGAAAACGAAATAATTGTCATTCCTCCTCAACAGGAAGCATTATCAGAGACCAATGAAGCAACTCGTACTGATCAAATTGTCGTAGAAGATGAAGAAGCGGAAAGAGTTGGTTTCCAATTTATTTTAGATTTCATTGAAGTTGGCCCTCCTAGTATGGATCAGGCAGCAGCTGAGCGGGCTTATCAATCCTTATCCAGCAATGCTCAAGCCAGTGTTAATCAAGAAACTTTATCCAGAGATTTAGCCATGTTTGTTGGCGTACAGGATATGCCTGATGAAGGTGTCAGTGTGGAAAATTTAGTATTAGCTGAAGATGGCAGTGCCATCCTGACTGTTGGTTTAAATTATTCTGGTGGCCGAGCACTAAGAGCAATTACCCTCATCAAAGAAAATAATGAATGGAAAGTTGATGCTGTTTCGCTAGTGGAAGAATTTGAATAAGTCTAAGCAAAGATAAACCTAACTAAAACTGCAGACCACTACCCTGTCCTAGCGTATTTCTGAGCTGCCGACCTTCAGTTTGGGGAGTTCTGTTTTCTAAATTATTGTTTCTATCTTCGTCGTTGGGGTGTCTAAACTCAAGACTCGGGTCTAAATTCTGGTAAAAACGGCGCATTGGCTCTTTTCTTGCCCAGAATTCATTAAAACCTAAACTATCAATGGCAAAAGCAGCCAAAATAATCGCTAAGACCAAACCCACAATAATTAATAAAAAATTCTTCTTATAAGAAAAATCATATTTCTTTAATAATTTAACTCCGCCCCACAATGCCAACACCGCCAAAACTGGTACCCACAGTGGCAACTGGCTTAATAGCATTTCTATACGCCACAAGCGCATTGGTCCCTGACGACGTAAAATAAAGGCAGTTAGATTAAAAAAGAACACCGCCATCACTATCAAAATCACCAAAGCAAAGATTAACAAACTAGAACCCAGCACAAAATACCATCTGGGTTTCATGTTAATTTCACCAGCCTTTACTTTGCTCATAATTTCTTGACTGAGATCGAGCTTCGTTGATGCTGGTTTTTTGACAGTTTTTGACGCTATTTTTTTTGTTTTTGGCATATTTTTTTCATAATAATTTTGGCCCGATTCAGTCTAGTACCGACCGTGCCGGTGGCTATTCGTAAAATATCACTAATTTCTTCATAAGACTGCTCTTCTAAATAATAAAGGGTTAAGACCTCTTTATAAATAACTGGCATTTGCGCTAAACATTTTTTGGCCCGACTTGCTAATTCTTTTTTAATAAAATCATCTTCTAAATCAATATCACTGGCAAAATCAATATCTTTCAGGATTGGCAACTCCTGTTTGTGACGATTAAGCATATTCATCGCCTCATTATGGGTAATGCGATATAGCCAGCTACTAAACTTTTTCTTACTGTTAAAAGACTGCAAATTAACAAAAGCCTTAATAAAAGCTTCTTGAACTACGTCGGCTGCTTGATCAGCATCACCAGTTAAATAGCTAGCGTAGCGCAGTAATTTAGCCTGATATCGGTCGATAAGATAACGATAAAGCTCTTTGATCTTGATCTCTGACCAAGCTCACTAGCTTTTCATCAGCCAATTTTTGATAATTCATCATAATTATTACTAAAAGCTATTATAAAACTCACTGCGTACTATAACTAATACGTTTTAAATTTTGCTAAAAAGTAAAAAAGCCCACTTAAATAAATAAGAAGGCCTTTTTTGAAAAAACCGTTTAGCGATTGCGACGATTCATTTGTCCCTGACCTCGACCTTGACCCTGACCTTGACTCCTATCTTTACCAGCGCCATTGCCAAGTCCCAAACCTAATTCTGCTCTAATTTGTTTAGCTTCTTCAACTTTACCCTCTTGGGCTAATTGATGAGCTTTGGCAAAAGCAGCGGTTATGACCTCGTGTCGCTGAGCAGTACAGTCTGGACCCTCAATACTAGGATCACCACGATAAGCATCAGCAACACTGGGCAATAAAAATACTCCAGCAGTTAATAAACCAAGTGCTCCTAGAGAAATTATTTGCTTTTTTGACATTTTTACCTCCTTTCTGTTTACAATTATTATCTAACTGTAATACCGGAAAAAGCTTGTTTTTCTTTCAGGCAGTTTTTGCACTCAAGTCACCACTACTTAACTAGCGAAAATTAATTTATAATTTCATTAGCAATTGATTATGAACATGCAAAAAGATCAGGAGAAAATCCAACAATCACTCAGTTCTAACAATTTTGTCACCAATCCTTGGATAGACAATCTCGATCCAGCAACTTTCTATCCTCCTCTTGATGAAGCTAGATTGCTTTCTATCGAAAGCGGAGGTTTGATCAAACCCGAACTAATTCACTTAATTAGAAACCTAATTGAACGAGATATAAAGTCATGGGGTGAAGGTTTTCATAAAAATTTGACTGAAGAAATTAAACAAAAAGATGGCTTTATCTATAAACACTTAGGAGATGTCACATTTGAA
>JAAZKO010000028.1 GCA_012799795.1 Minisyncoccota bacterium
GGAATCACAGCAGAAAATTCTAAAACACCCTCAACATAAGCGCAAATACTAGTGGTGCCTGCGCCAATATCCACTAAAACTGCTCCCAATTCTTTTTCTGTCTCAGTTAAAGCGACTTCGCTGGCTGATAGGGCAGAAAAAACAAAAGCATCAACATTCAAACCCAAATCGCCCATACACTTTTCAAAATTACGTAAACTAGTTGATAAGCCAGTGATGATATGAGTTTCAGATTCTAAACGAACCCCCATCATTCCTACTGGATCCTTAATACCTTCTTGAGAATCTACTTTAAAATCCTTAGGAATAACGTGAATAATTTCACGTTCACTCGGTAGAGAAATTGCTCTGGCAGCTTCAATCACCCGATCCACATCTAAAGAAGAAATTTCTTGATTAGGTGAAGAAACTGGCACCACTCCTTTTGAATTCTTATAACGAATATAGATGCCCGAGACCGATAAGACTACATTTTTAACTGCTAAGCCAGCCATTCTTTCGGCCGCATCTAAACTTTGGCCAACAGTGCTTAAAGCCTCTTCTAAATTAACAATGGTGCTGCGCCTAATGCCGCGGGACGGAACAACGCTAAAACCAAGAACTTCCAACTTATTTGATTCATTAACTTTGGCTATTAAAGTGACACATTTATCTGTACCCAAATCAATAGCGCTGATAATATTACTTTTACTCATATTGATTAACTTTCATCATACAGAATTTGCTCAACACTGTCGAGAACAAAAAACGACTTAAATTCTTTCTCTAATTACCGGCAAATTAAAACGCATATCTAAAAAACCTTGCCTTTCAATTTCAATAAGCACCTCTTCATCAAGCAAAATCACTGATAAATCCTGCATTGTTTCTTTTAGATTGACATCTTTATCTAAAATAATTAACCAAGATTTTCCCAAATCAAGTTCTAAAAGACTGTCCTTTTGCCAAAATAGTCTTTTTGCATTAATTTGATAGTCATCAAGATTATTCTTTAAAGTCAAAAAAAATTGATGATAATCTTCTTCTAAGTAGCGTTTGTTTTTGCTTAAAATTTCTTCTTGACCCTGATAAATAATTTCAAAAAGTGCTTCTTGTCCTTGGTCTTTTTTCAAATGATTGTTTTGATTTAAGATAAAATTTTGCTCTTCTTTTTTTTCATCAATCACAATTAGACGATAGTCTGGAAGTTTACTATCTAAATTTAAAATTAAAGTTCCCGGAGCTTTCTTCTCCAAAGAAGACAAGTGATAAAGTTCTTGATAATCAGCACTTTGAGCTAATTCTTGCCAGATCTCTGCATCAAAAAAATTAAAAAAGATCAAAGATTTGCCTGAAAAATTTTCACTTAATTTCTGACAAAGACTTCCAAGTTCTTGCTTGTTAGAAGCTACCTGATAACATTCAACTCTTCTAACTCTTAAAGTAAAAATTAATATTAGAGCAGTGATACTAAATGTTAAAAAAAAGTAAAGATAGTTAAAATATTTTTTATTTTTGACAGACATCGACTAATAATTGATAAATTTTTGGTTCCGCTGCTTGATAAAATTTTTTCTTAGTTAAATTCTTGCGCATCTCTTTCCTGTGCTTTTTCATTTCTTCTATTTTAAGTAAAAAGTCTGCTGCTTTCAGATTTTTTTGATTAATAATTATTGCTCCACCTGCCTTTTCCATCATTTGAGCGTTTAGCAATTGTTCATTATTATGAGTTTTAGGCAAAGGAATTAAAATAGCTGGTAGAGCAACTATACACAGCTCTAAAATAGTATTAGCTCCCGCCCTGCTAATAGCAAAATCTGCTTTTTGATAAAACCAGGATAGTTCTTCTTCCCCCATCCACTCTCTAATAAAATAGCGATCTTGCATCTTTTTGGGAAGACTTGCTTTAATTTTTGATAATTCTGCGGGGTAATTTTTTAGGCTGTTGGCTCGTCCGCACTGATGAATTACTGTAAAATTTTCTAGCAAATCTTGAAGTACTAATTTCAGCAAATTGTTGATTACAAAAGAACCTTGATTGCCACCCATTACTAAAATAAAATTTTCTAGCTTATTTCCTAAATAATCTGGCCTTTTTAGATTTTTTTTAAAAAGAGATTGTCTAACTGGATTACCAGTTAAATAATAATTGTCTTTTTTTAAATATTGGCGGGTTTGAGGAAAAGAAATAGCTACCTTATCTGCTAAATTAGCGATAAACTGATTGGCCTTACCCATAGCAATAGTTTGCTCATGAGTCACAATGGGAATTTTCAAACTCTTAGCTGCCAAAGTGAACGGTACAGCTAAATATGAACCAAAAGACAATAGAGCATCGGGTCTTTCTTTGCTTAGAATTTGTCTGGCCCTTTTCACTGTATTGGGGAAAGTAAATAAAGCCAGCAATAAATCAAAAAAAGAAGAATTGACAAATCTGACTGCTTCAAAAGGAATAAATTTAACGCCTCTTTTTTTTATTTCCAGCTCTTCGACCGCTTTTTGTTTTAATCTTTCCTGACTATATAAACGACCAAGAAAAACCAACTGATCTTTTGGGTGTCTAGCTTGAACATAATCAATCATTGCTAATGCTGGGGTTAGATGGGCCCCAGTCAAGAAAATTTTCATAATTTTATCTTAACATTTTGCTATTGCTTTTACTAATATTGAGCAAAATAGCACTGACAAAAAATACACTCAATAGCGCAGAACCACCCTGAGAAAAAAATGGTAATGGCATGCCGCTGAGAGGCAAAATTGCTACTACCGCCCCCAGATTAAACAATAGCTGAGCCGCAATCCAAGCCAATATGCCATAAAATAATAAAAATTGATATTTGTTAAGGTTTTGATCTTTAATCATTTTTTCAGCAAGGAAGAAATAGGCAGCAAACATTAGAATAATTACAGTAGATCCAACAAAACCAATTTCTTCAGCAATAATGGCAAAAATAGAATCACTACTAGCTTCAGGTACATAGGCATATTTTTGTTGAGAATTACCAATTCCTCGACCAAAGTGAGAACCAGCACCTAAAGCCAGCAAAACTTGATGACTGTGATAGGCTTCAACTTGAACATCCACATCTCTTTTAACAAAACTCAATAAACGCTCACGCCGATAAGGAATTAATAAAATAGCGATGAGAGCTAGGATTACTGAACCCAAAAGCACTGTAGAAAAAACCTTAATATCTACCCCTGATAAAAAATACATAATCATGGCACTAAATAATAAAATCAATAGGGAACCGAAGTCAGGTTGCAATAACAAAATTAAACCTGGCCAAATTAAAAAAAAGATAAAACTTATAAACTTTGTTTTTTTTGCTAACAAGCTAGCATAAAAATTAATAAAAAAGAATTTAAAAATTTCTACTGGTTGAAAAGTATAATTAAAAATACTAATCCAGCGGCTAGCTCCATTTAAGGTTAAACCAAGCCCTGGAATCAGAGGTAAAGCTAAAAGGACTAAAGCTAAAAAATATAAAACCAAAGCTAATCTTTGAAAAATTCGTAAATTAAGAAAATAAGTAACACTAGCTAAAAGTAAAGAAAGGGCCAGCCACTTGGCCTGTTGAGTCACAAAATGATAAGGATGATTAAATAGTCTTACACTTTGCACAGTTGAGGCTTCAAATAAAAAAAACAAACCGGTAAAAGATAAAATTAAAACTAGTATTGTAAATTGCCAGTTTGCTTTTGACATCGAATAATTTAAATAAAAGCTAACCACAATCCAAATAGGGTTAACATAATTTGTATTAACCAGGCTCGCTGTACAATTTTTGGCTCATCCCAACCACGCTCTTGCAAGGTTAAGTGTAATGGCGCGGCCGGTAAAATTTTTCTTTTAAAATACTTCTTGGACAAGAGCTGTAAAAGTGAACTGGAAATTTCTAAAACAAAAATGAAGCCAATGATTAATAAGGTAAATATTTTACCTAACAATAAACCAATTACAGCTAAAGTTGCCCCAAAGGCTAACGAGCCAACATCTCCCATAAACAAACGGGCTGGAAAAATATTAAAATAAAGTAAAGAAATCAATGAACCCAACCATAAAGCAATAAATATTGATAAAGGCACATCTAAAATACTAGAAGATAAAATCCACAAACCAAAGAGTCCCACCATTAATAGACCAGAGGCTAAACCATCCAAGCCATCGGTAACATTAACTGCATTGGTGAACGCAACAATTACAAAACAAGCAAAAGGAATATAAACCCAACCCAGCTCAAAAGTACCAATAAAAGGAATATGTAAAATTGAAATACCGAGTTGAAAATAGAGCATAAAAGAAATAATTAAAGCTAAAACTACTTGCAATATTAATTTCTGCCTGAGTCTCAAACCAAAAAACTTAGTGTTTTCGAAAGAAAAGATTTTTTTGAGATCATCATATAAACCCAAGATGGCAAATGACAAAAAAGTGAAAAATAAAACATTGATTTCCACTTGATTATTTTGATGTAGTGAGGTAATTTCTATTCCAAAATAATTTAACAAAGGGATCATTAAAGCAAATAGGGTTGATACCAATAAAACAATTAATAAGCCACCACCAACAGGCACCCCAGCTTTGCTTTTGTGAAATTTATCAAAAATTGGTGTTCTTTTACCAAAAGCATCTGTGGTTTCTTGCTGAGCACGACGAAATTTCAATTGATAAAGTAAATTAATAAAAGGCACTACTGCCATGCTCGTTAAAATAAAAGAAAATAATAAAATACCTAAAAATAAAACTATTGATCCCATCTTATTTCCTTTCGATATTGGCCCCCATAGACACAAGTTTTTGTTCTATAGATTGATAACCTCTTTCAATTTGTTCAATATTACTCAAAACTGTTTCACCTTTAGCAGCAATAGCTGCCAATAAAATTGTCGCCCCGGCACGTAAATCATGGACCGTGAAATGTCCACCTTGAAAATCACAAGGACCAAAGATTTTTATGGCGTGAAAATCTTCTGCTCGGTTATCTGACCAATTAAAATTATAAGCTTTTTCCGGATCCTTAACTTCCGGATTAAAGTATTCAATTTCAGCCCCCATTTGCTTAAGATGCTCAACATATTGAAAACGGCTCTGCATCACCGTCTAA
>JAAZKO010000029.1 GCA_012799795.1 Minisyncoccota bacterium
CTTCGCTATCAATGTCAATTTCTCGCTATGAGGATTTTCCGCCGATTTTGCATCAAATGATGAGTGTTGGTGAAGAAACCGGCAAGCTCGATGAAATATTAGCCAAACTCTCCGAGTATTTTGAAAAGGAAAGCGAATATGCCGTCAAGAATATGACAGCAGCTATGGAACCATTAATTATGATTGTCTTGGCGGTAGGTGTTGGTTTTATGGTGGTGGCAATTATTATGCCAATTTATAGTTTGACCAGTCAGTTTTAAATTGCTATTTAAATTGCTACTTGAAAAGCTAATTGAAAATAGTTTACACTAGAGTTAGTAAAAAGCACCAAGGCTTTGTTATTAATTATAAAAAAGAAAAATTATGAAAATTAAATCTTTTTGCCCAAGATTAAGAAAACAACTAGGCTTCACCATGATTGAACTATTAATCGTGATTGCCATTTTGGGAATCTTGGCGGTAGCAGTGCTATCAGCTATTAACCCAATTGAGCAGATTAACCGTGGTCGAGACACTGGTAGTAGATCTGATGCCGAGCAGTTAATTTCCGCTATTGATCGTTTCTACGCCATGACCGGTTATTATCCTTGGAATGCTGCTGTAGGAGATCCTGCAACAGTAGCTTGGACTGAAGCTGATACAACTTTCCTAGCTTTACAAGCTCCTTTGCTCGCTTGTCCAATCTTATATCGATTAAGTGAGGTGCCAGCAGGATTTGCCGGAGATTGTAATAATGAGCCAGGAACCCAGGAATTGAAGTTGGGTTTTGTCAGTAAATTAGATGGTACTGCTGACAATCCGCTATATGTTTATCATGCTGCTAATGCCTATGATTCGACTTATGTTTGTTTTGCTCCTCAATCGAACGCTTTCCAACAAGAAGCGGCTGAAAGAGTGAGTAGTGGTACGTTGCCAGGTGACTACCCACCCACTGGCGTTGGCTATGCAAGAACAGATGACATATGTGGTCCAGAAGGCAACTGTATTTGCTTACCATAGTTAGCTTAGTTTAAAAATAAAACCCGGGCCCTCGCGCTCGGGTTTTTTGTTATGATAAGTAAGTGACAATAATTTTGTTTATTTATTACTTAATTTTTGCTTTACTCTTTTTCTTTTTTGGAAGAGCAATAGCTAGTTTTTTAAATGTGGTTATTTATCGCACGGCGGCTGATTGTGATTTAGTTAAAGATGGCAAAGGAAAAGTACTAAAACTAGCACCTTTTTGGCAAGGCAGATCGCTGACAGATTGTTGCCAGCAGCCAATAAAAGCTTGGCACAACATCCCCTTAATTTCTTTTATTCTACTGAGAGGAAAATGCCCTTATTGTCACGCTAAAATCGCCAAAAAGCATTTTTTTACTGAGCTAATCGCCGGACTTTACACCCTATTTTTCACTTTTCTTATTTATGGGCAAGTAACTAATGGCCAGCTGCTCAATCCCATTACTGCTTCGGCTCAATATTTATTTTTTTTAATTTTAATTTTTGTACTAATTGCCGATTTTCAATATTTAATTATTCCTGATTTTTTCATAATTTTATTGAGTATTTTGGCCATTATTTTAGTTGGCAATTATTGGTCAAGTGGTCTCATTGCCATCGTTGCTTCAACTGTTTTTTTTACTCTACTCTACTTTGGAGCAAGTTGGGTGTTTAAGAAAGAAGCTTTGGGTTTGGGTGATATTAAGTTGATGATGCCACTAAGTTTTGTCTTGGGTTGGCCTTGGGTGTTGATGGCAATTTTTCTTAGCTTTATTGTTGGGGGATTTTTTGCTACACTTTTATTGCTGTTTAAACAAAAAAAAATCGGTCAGATCCTGCCCTTTGGACCGTTTTTGGTGCTGGGTTTTGTCCTTAGTTATTTTTGGGCAGAAGCAATCTGGGCTTGGTATTTAGCCCTCATAATATGAGAATTATTCGTTTCTTCTCTTCAACCCTAATCTTTATTATTTTTATACTGTTAATTGGCATTTTCGCGGGTCGAGAAATTTTATTGATTGTGGCAACGAGCGACCTAAAAAGAGCGGCTAATTCTTTGCTTTCAAAAAGTCATTTAGTTAATTGTTATGATGGTTTTTC
>JAAZKO010000030.1 GCA_012799795.1 Minisyncoccota bacterium
AAATTTACAAAAAACTAGTAAAATACCTAGGTTCGCCTGTCGACGGCCTATATTTTTTAAAAGTAACAAGATTAAGAAAAATATTACGAAAATGAGTAGCAAAGAAAAAGTAAATCACAAACCCATTGCCTTATTAGGTGATAATGGTCATAAAAACAATGGGCATGATCATGACAATGGGCATAAAAACAATGGTCATGATCGTGACAATGGACATGATAAAGTTCAAGAAATTGCTGAAAATACTCTTAATCCATTTGAAATTCCTAATAAATATAAAGCAGTTAATTTAGAGGGTTTTAATAAAATACTAAATAATGTTGATGTAAAAAATCGCGATGAAGATCTAGAGTTTGTTTTAGATTTAACAATTGCTTTGGCGGAATCAATTCGTTTTGCTACCCAATTAAAAGAAGCTTTCATTTCTCCTTTGCAATCTCCCATATATCAACATCATTACTCAAGAGCTGAAATTCTTAGCAAGGCTCTAGAGCAATTTCTTTGGTTTTGCGAATTAAGGAAAAAAAATTCAATTTTTGATTTCTCTACAATTGAAGACATCAGACACAATAATTCAAAAAAAAATTAAAAGCGAAAATTGTTTTAAACTAATGAGAGTCTGATTAATTTACTTTGCTGAACTTTCTTACTCAATTCTTTAGCTAAATCTTCGTCTGCCGTAGTTAGCACTACCTGATAATTTTCTAATAAAGACAGCACCATTGTTTTACTATTTTCATCCAATTCAGACATAATATCGTCTAACAATAACAACGGTTGATAATCGATTCGGCTGTGTAAAAACTGCAGTTCAGCAACTTTTAGCCACAAAACAGCTAAGCGCTGTTGTCCTCGAGAACCATAAGCTAATATACTCAAATCCTCAATTCCTTTTTCTGGCAAGGAGAACTTTACTAAAAAATCGTCTTTATGGGGACCAATTAAAGTATGACCAGCGGCAATTTCCTTATCAGCATATTTTTTCAAGCGATCTTCATTAATTAAAGAAGGTAAATATTCAATATTTAATTCAAAAGGAAAAATCACTTCTCTAATAAAATCGACAAAATTACTACGCTCTCGCTGTAAAAATTCTCCATGTTTAAGTAAATTTAAATTCCAAAAAGATAAAATACTTTTACTCTCTTCACCTTCTCGCACCTTTTGCAATAACAAGTTGCGCCGTTTTAAAGTTTTCTCATATTGCTGAAGAGCACGTTGATATTTCCAATCCAACATTGATAAGCCCTGATCTAAAAAAAGTCGCCGCCGCCGAGGACTACCCTCAATTAAGCGCAAATCTTCCGGCCGAAAAACCACCACTGATAAATTTTTGACAAAATCTTTACGACGCCGCCTCACATCGTTTACGGTAAACAAACGATATTGACTTTTCTTACCAGCGACCATTCCCCTAGTTAACATTGTCTCCAGTTTTAAATCGTCTGAGGATTTTTCATTTTTCACCAACAAGTTTTTTTCTACTAATAAATCTTTTTCAACACTCAATGTAAACAAGCCCTGTACTCTACTTAGCTCAGCTTCCAAGCGAATCATTTCTTCAATGCGAGCTGCTCGAAAACTGTCCCCAGTAGCTAAAAGATTAATTGCTTCGATGATCGAGGTTTTACCACTACCATTTTCGCCAACAAAAATAGTGGTTTTGGCAAAATCCCAATGCTGATTGGTGAAATTTCTAAAATTTTGTAAAGCTAATTTGCGTAAAAACATAATTTCTAGTCATTATTTACAATAATTTTACAACTAATTGCGAAAAGCTCGTCGAAAGCGCCAAAATAAATAAATTAATAAGATTTGCCAAAATAGAAAGAAAAAGAAAAAAGATCGATAAACCAATCTAAAAAACAAAGAACTATCATAAAATAAAGCTAAGAGCCACCAAGCAAACAAAAAATAAAAAATACCAGCTAATAAAGTGGGTAAAAACATTAAAGGGATAAAGACTTTATCACGAACCAAATTTTGCATACTTTGATAGGGATGTAAAAACAAGCCTAAAACAATTTGAGCCAAAGAATAAATTAAGGATTCAATAAAGGTCAACTTATCCATTGCTTCCTTGATAAAAAAATAACTCCCAAACGAAGGAGCTCACTAAAGCTAAAAATAATAATATTTGCCAGGCGTGAGTAGCTACAAAATTAGCAATATTACTCAAGCGATCGGGAATAAATTTTTCCTTTTTTAAGGAACTAATCAACTTAGCTTCGCTTTTTAATTTTTTTAAAAACTCTTTATTGCTGTTTGGCATACTTTAAAACTAGAGAAGCTATAAAATTAAATATTAAGAGCTTATCTGATTAACATTTGCCCATAGCAAACGAAACTCTTTTCTAGCTCTAAATAGTTCTGATTCGATAGCTTTCTCGCTTCGACCTAATTCTTTGGCCAATTCCTTAACTCTTTTTTTATCTACGTATTTCTTCATCAATAATTCTCTCGATCCACTGGCCATTTTCTTTAGGACTGACTTTACCATTTCGGCAGTTTCGTGAGCGTCTTTATATTCATGTTCTAGTAAAAATTCGGAAAGAGGAATTGTTTGAATAAATTTTTTTGCATAACGTTTACGATAGAAGTCATTAATTTCATGGCGCAAAATACTTTGCATATAAGTTAATAAAGAACTATTACCTTTAAACAAATTAATACTACGCAAGCAATTAATAAAAGTTTCTTGAACAATTTCTTCAGCAACTGATTGATTGGGCAATTTTTGCAAGGCTAAATTGAGCAATTTTTTATAATAATTCTTAAACCAATATTCAATCGCCAATTCGTGGCCATTTTTGATGGCTTCAACTAAAACTTGCTCGTCTGTAAAACCTAGAAAGCGCTTCATAATCAAACTACCCTATCATATCAGAAAATTTTATTTTATAATTGTTGTTGATGAAAAGAATATTGTTTTTGTTTCTTTTAATTTTTACTTTTTCTCTTGCCCAATTTTCTAGAGAATTTTCATTTCTCAATCCCCATGCGGTTTATGCTAATACTGGAGGTGTGGAAGCTGATGGTGGAAGTGTAGAGATTGATCTTTCTGAATATTTAAAACTGAGTAGTGGTCAGAGATTAAGTAGAGTTTTTGATACTCCATCCAGCATGGTCAATTTATTGGTCAGAGTAATATTTGTTGGAGTTGGTTTAATATTATTTGTAATGGTTGTTGTCTCTGGATTAACTATGATTGCTGGAGGAACTTCAGACAGTAAAGATAAAGCTAAAACAACTTTGACATCTGCTCTGATCGGATTCTTAGTAATTTTTTCTGCCTATTGGATAATACAAATTATTCAAGTATTTACTGGAATAAATATTGGCTTTTAAAAAATAGCTAGATATAATGAATTTTTAAATGACTAAAATTAAAAAACTTACATCATTTTTATTTTTGATTTTTATATTTTCTTTCATCTTGTTTAAACGCCCCATAAAAGCTCAAACCATCATACCCTGTGGCACACCTGGTACTAAAAAGTGCACAACAAACTCAACGGGACAACCAGCCTATGCAATTTGTGCGGACGACGGAATTACATGGAAGGTGTTTGCTTGTCAAGAAGGACGAGTCTGTTTACCAAGCGATCCCGGTTGTGTCGATTCAACTGATCATCCTGAAATAGTTGTGGGTAAAATCAACGCTCCTCCAGGAGTTTCTAACTTTAACCAACAGGCTGGTGGAATTGGTATTATTCTTTTCTTTTCCAATCTAATCAAATTAGTCGCCATTGTTGCTGGGTTATGGACTATGTTAAATTTTATCTTAGCTGGTTTTACTTATGTGGTTTCAGCTGATAATTCAAGTGCTATAGAAAAAATTGGCAGCAAACTTACATTAAGCGTAGTGGGTTTGGGCATTATTGTTGCCTCGTATACTCTGGCTGCAATCGTTGGTTTAATCTTATTTGGTGATGCTAGTTTCATTATTAGTCCAGAAATACCGAGCATATCTGTACCTATACCATAAGAATATTAAAATAATATGTTAAAAACACACAGTCTATTAGCTCAAGGCGGTGACTCTTCATCAATTTTTGGGAACATCCAAGCTCCTCCAGGAGTTTCTAACTTTAACCAACAGGCTGGTGGAATTGGTATTATCCTTTTCTTTTCTAACCTAATTAAGCTAATTGCCGTCGTTGCTGGATTATGGACGATGCTAAATTTCATCCTAGCTGGTTTTACTTATGTAACCTCATCGGGTAATCCAAGCGCTATAGAGAAAATTGGTTCTAAACTTACTTTAAGCGTTATTGGATTAGCTATTATTATTGCCTCCTATACTTTAGCTGCAATTATTGGTTTAATATTATTTGGTGATGCTAGCTTTATTATCAATCCACAAATACCAACCCCAATTATATAATTTAAAAACTATGCTAAAAACACATAAACTCATAGCACAAAGCGTAGACCTTGGCTCTATAGAACCAGTAACAAATATTCGTCAACCAGAAAGTCTAGAAAGCGCTAGCGTTCTTTCTACTTTGGAAGTGTGGATTAGCGACATCATTGGCGTTATTACAATTTTAGGTACTTTATTTTTTATTGTTTATGCCTTTATTGCTGCCTTTAATTGGATTACTGCTGCTGGCGATAAAAGCAAAATTGAAAAAGCTAGAGATCGTTTAGTCTGGAGCACTCTGGGTCTTATTTTAATTGTGGCTAGCTATGCTATTATTGGCTTAATTGGTGGCGTTATTGGTTTGGAATTGCTCCAACCAGCAAAAATGATTCAGCAAATTATTCCAGTTAGTCAACCATAAATTATTAAAATTAAAAAAATAAAATGAAAAAAAAGTCTTTACATTTAATAAAAACAATTTTTTTGTCTATCTTTTTATTTCCTCAATCAATTCAAGCTGAAGGAATTACTAACCCCGTAATTGGCGATTTAGGAATAAATAACCCTGATGTTTCTAGTGGTGGGAAGTTTATTGAATATATGGTTTATTTGTGGAGAGCTGCCATTACTATTGGTTCTTTAGCAGTTATTCTTTATTTTTTGCTAGGCGCTTTTGGATGGATTACTTCTGGTGGAGATAAAACTAAAGTTGAAGAGGCACGTAATAAAATTACCAATGCCATTGTGGGCTTGGTATTGCTAGTAAGTTCTTTTGTTCTGCTTAGTTTTCTCAGCAAAATATTATTTGGTGGAAATTTTGATTTGTTACAATTAAGCATTCCGGGGATAGGCAATTAAATAAAAAAATAATTATCAAGAATTACAAATAATAAATATGAATAAACAGCTAGCACAAGTTACTTTAGATATTGCCGGTGAGGCTCAAAAACAGGGTCTGCTTGGAGCAGAACAGGCGCAAAGCGCAGATGGTGGATTTGGAGTTTGGTTGGGCAACATCCTTACTGTAGTAATGACCTTGGGAGCTGTTGCTTGTTTAGGCCTGATTATATTTGGAGCTTTCACTTGGATTACTTCGGGCGGAGATAAAAATAAAGCTGAAGAAGCACGTAATAAAATTACTGCTGCTATCGTCGGCTTGATTGTTCTAGCTGCCACAGTGGCCATTTTTAATCTGGTGGCTGATTTTCTTGGCATTACAGTAATAAAATTCATCTAGATTTTTTTGCTAAAGCCTAATAAACTTGATATAATAAAAATTAGATAAAAAAAATTAAAAGGAGACTTTTATGAAATCAATTAAAAAAATTGCTTTAGCTTCTGCTAGTGCTTTGAGTGGATTACTTTTACCGATAAAGGTGGTCATGGCTGCTGCTGCTTTTGATAATATCAATATTGAGCCAGGAACGGGCTATGCCACTAATTTTGGCACCATGTTCAGTTCTATTTTGAATGTGGTTATGTTGGTAGCTGCTATTTTAGTTTTTGCTTTTCTAATTTTTGGCGGTATCCAATGGATAACTTCAGGTGGAGATAAAAATAAAGCTGAAGAAGCGCGTAACAAAATCACTGCTGCTATTATTGGTTTAATTATTGTGGCTGCTTCTTATGCGGTCATTAACCTGGTAGTAAACTTCCTTGGCTTCGGTAGTTTTAATGATGTTTTTAAAAACGTTGGTAATATTAATGAATAATCCAGGCTAAATTAATTTAAAATTAAACCCCCTTTTAATAACTTGGAAAGGGGGTTTTTTGTTGCTATAATCACTCAGTTATGAATAAAAATTTTTCTTTATTTCCAATAATTAAACCTGTGCAGGCACAAACTCAATCTTGGGCCATTATTAATCCTAACTGTGTTCAGGATGGAACAGCCACAATTCAAGGAATTGGCTGTGTGTTGGCTAATGTTTTATCTGTTGTTTTAACTTTAATTGGCATTGCTGGTTTTGTGATGATTATTTATGCTGCTTTTATTATGCTACTTTCAGCAGGTCAAAGTCAGCAGGTTGAAAAATCTCGAAAAACTATCACTTTTGCTATTATTGGAATAATTCTTGCTTTATCATCTTTTATCATCATCAATCTTCTTGCTAACTTTACTGGCATCGGCATCATCAAATCCCTGTCAATACCGGGGTCAGGAAAAAACTGGTTTTAATTTAAAGAAACTTGTTTTTATTGGCCAAATCGTCTTTGTCGATTAGCAAATTCTTCTAGTGCTTTGGCAAACTCTTTTTCGTTAAAATCTGGCATCAGTGTCGGACAAAAATATAACTCACTATAGACTCCTTGCCAAGGCAAATAACCAGATAAACGCTGTTCCCCCCCCGGTCTAATGATTAGATCTGGGTCGGGCAAATTAAGTTCTTGTTTTGTATCAAGATATTTTTCAAAAATTTCTGGAGTAATTTTTTTATTTTTTAGATCTTCTTCTTTGCTAATTAAGCGATTTACAGCTCTAGTTAATTCATCACGGCCACCATAATTAAGCGCAAACGTCACAATTAATTTCTTATTGCTAGTCGTTTCTTTTTTCCAATGTTCTACACCATTTCTGATGTCTTGAGGAAAAAGACTTAAGTCGCCAATGCTGTGAACTCTTACTCCTTTGTTATGTAAACGCTTAGCTGCTGTTGAAAAAGTTTCCCGGAACAAGTTCATAATTCCCTCAACTTCTTCTTGATCGCGATGCCAGTTCTCGGTACTAAAAACCCATAGGGTTAAATATTTAATGCCAAGTTTAATTGCATAGTCTGCCAAACGCTCAATGATCTCTTCAGCTGTTTTGCGATGTCCTTTTATGATTGACAGACCTTGTTTTCTCGCCCAACGGCGATTGCCATCCATAATAATTGCTACGTGTTTGGGAATTTTTTCTGTTTTCATAAAAATCCAATTATATTTTATCTACTAAATTAGATGACTAAATTTTCTAAATACTGATTAATTGCTTGTGTGATCTGAACCTTACTAAGAAAAAGATTAAACCACGGGGCAAATTCCAAGCCTGTAATTCGTTTTTTTTTGCTTAATATTGACCAATTTACCCAGCTCACTTCGCTCACCTCCAAAGGATTTATTTCAATTGATAAATTTTCCACTTGTTCCTTGTTTAAAAATAAAGCAAAAATATGATCTATTTCCCTTTCGCTATATTTTTGATTACAAGCTACATGGTAATTAATAATAGCAATTTCTTTAACTTCTTGACGAACATTATTGCTTAAATTAATGCCCAGCTCTTCCCACAAACGTCTCCACAAACACTGCTGGTGACTCTCACCCATAGCTACATTGCCACAAACTGTATTGGCCCACTCACCCGCAGCCACATTTTTTTTATCACTGCGTTTTTGCATTAATAAATTAAACTTACCGGTTTTATCTTTTTTAAACAAAAATAAAGAAATTGCCTGATGAAGCAAAGCTTTTCCCAAGTGTGCTTCAAGCTTGCCAGCACTAGCGATAATCTCATCACGATCGTTGACTAAATTGACACGGTCGTAATTGGGTAAATCCTTTTGCATCTTCCTTATTTTAGCAGAGAACAATTGGAAAGTTATAAAAAAGTTATAAACTAGAGTCAGATTAGCTTCGATGCTATAATCAAAAATCAATGAATAAACATTATCAAGCTAAAGAAAACGAAGAAAAAATTTATCAACTCTGGCAAGAGGCAAATGCTTTTAATCCCGATAGTAAAATTAATCAAAACTTAAAAAATGATGATTTACCAAGTTTTTCTATCATAATGCCACCGCCAAATGCCAACGACCCTCTCCATTTGGGTCACGCTGCTTTTTTAGCCTTAGAAGACATTTTAATTCGACACGCTCGCATGAAGGGTCACGATACGCTTTGGCTTCCAGGAGCTGATCACGCCGGCATTGAAACTCAATTTGTTTTTGAAAAAAAACTAAAAAAAGAGGGCAAAAGTCGCTTTAATTTTGATCGACAAACTTTGTATCAAATGATTTGGGATTATGTGCAAGAAAATTCCAACATTGCCCTCGAGCAAATGAAAAAACTTGGTGCCAGCGCCGACTGGAGTCGCTATAAATTTACTCTTGACGAAGATATTACTGCTAGCGTTTTGGAAACTTTTTTAAAAATGGATAAAGATCAATTGATTTATAGAGAAAATCGCCTGGTCAATTATTGTCCAAAATGTGGCACTGCCTTTAGCAACTTAGAAGTTGATCACCAAGAACAAACAAGCGAACTTTATTATATTAAATATGGCCCATTTACTTTAGCCACCACTCGACCAGAAACTAAATTTGGTGACACTGGTTTAGCCGTACATCCAGACGATAAACGCTACCAACAATATGTTGGTCAAGAAATTGAGGTCGAAGGTCTAAATGGCAATTTTAAACTCAAAGTAATTGCCGATGATTTTGTTGATCCTGAATTTGGCACGGGGGTGGTAAAAATTACTCCTTACCATGATTTTAATGATTTCGCTGCCTGGCAAAGACACAAAAATGAACTGCCAGACCCTATTCAAGTAGTTGATTTTGAGGGACGCTTAACAAACGCAGCTGGAAAATATGCGGGCTTAAAAATAGTGAATGCAAGAAAAGAAATTGTAAAAGACTTGGAGGAGCGCGGACTACTGGTAAAAATTGACAAAAACTATCGCAATAACTTAGCTGTTTGCTATCGCTGTAACAATGCCATCGAACCTCTGCCTCTCCCTCAGTTTTATATTAAGGTAAAAGGAATGACGAATGAGGTTTTAAAGTGTTTAGACAAAAAAGAATTTAAGGTTTATGGAGCTGGCTATGACAAGGTTCTAAAACATTGGTTGGAAAAATTAGAAGATTGGAATATTAGCAGACAAATTGTTTGGGGCATTCGCCTGCCAGTTTGGTATGAAGCTAAGAACAACCCAATGATTAAAGTCACTTTCTTAGATCAAGATGAGCAAAGAATTACCGGCAAGCTAGGAGAACTGTTGCAAAAACATCAGCTAGGAACAATTAAAAAAGGTTTACAAAGTTTAAGCGCCCCTATTGATGCTAAATACTTAATTAAAGTCGACAGTCCAGGTGAAAATTATATTCAGGAAACCGACACTTTTGATACCTGGTTTTCTTCTAGTCAGTGGCCAGTTCTTGCTTTGCAAAATAATAAAGAAGGAGATTTTGCTCGCTTCTACCCCACCACCATCATGGAAACAGCTTACGATATTTTAATGTTTTGGGTAATGCGCATGTTGATGATGGGCTTATACAGTACCCAACAATTACCATTTAAGAGAGTTTATTTGCACGGCCTCATTAGAGACGGTAAAGGCCAAAAAATGAGCAAGAGTAAGGGCAATGTAGTCAATCCGCTAGAAGCCGGCGAAAAATACGGTATAGACGCGCTCAGAATGGCAATTGTGATTCGTTCTAGCGCGGGTTTAGATAAAAGCATCAATGAAGCTGATTTTAAGGCAATGCGCAATCTTAATAACAAGCTATGGAACGCCACTCGCTTTATTTTGTTACAGCGTGAAGAAAATTCGACAAAAACAAAGAAAAAACCAGCCAAATTTGATAAAAAATTCACTAAAAAACTTGAACAAATTCAATCTGCTGTTAGCCGAAATCTTGACCAACTACAATTGGGTTTAGCTGCCGAAACTTTGCATAATGAATTTTGGCATTGGTTTTGTGATCAGTGCATTGAAGACTCGAAAAAAGGATTGATAAGTCAAGAAAAAATATTTGAAGGTCTTATTACATTTCTTAAATTATTTCATCCGTTTATTCCTTTTGTCACTGAAAGTATTTGGCAAATTCTCTATCAAGAAAAACTGGTAAACGATCCAATACTAATGTGCAGTCCCTGGCCCAGATGTTAAATAAAATAAATGATTTTTTATCACTCTTTTTTTTATTAATTAAACTTTTAGTCAGGCTTAGCTTATTTGGCGCTCAATATTTAATACTTAAAGTTAAAGAAAAAAAGGAGCTCAGCCCGCTCCTAATAACTGTTTTTTTTATAATTTGTTTGATTAACTGGCAACTCTGGCAAAAACGTAAAAATCCAAAGCTTGAAATAAAGGCCGCTTTTAGTCAAAACCCAGGAGAAATATTACTCTCTTTAGAAAAAGAGGAGTTAGAAGAATTAAAAGAATTTTATCTATCACTAGAATTAAAACAAAAATATAGTCGTGATATTTTATTTAATTTGGGAAAAATACTTGAACTTGAGGACTCAGATCTGGCTAAAGAGAAATTTGAGCAGTCCTGGGAGCTCGATCCCAATTATTTGTGGCAAACGGGTAATTGGTAAAAGAAAAACTAAGCTTTTTCTTCTGTACCTTGTTCTTGCTTTTCTCCAGAAGACTTATCAGCGCTCGCTTGCTCGGCTCCATCTTCTCGGGTTCCCTCGGTTTTTTCAGCCTCCTCTTCCTTACCAACTAATTCTGGCTCAAGCAATTCTTCACTAACTTCCACAACCTCCTCCTCTTCTTGAGCTTGAACTGAAACTAGAACTCTTTCGCTTGGGTCTTCATCTTCGGGCAAAACTAATTGGACTTTTTCTTTGTCAAAATCCAGATTTGCTAGGGTAAAAGCATCGCCAATAGCTTTAAGTTGGCTCACATCAAAAACAAATTTTTCAGGTAAATCAGCTGGTAAAGCCTCAACCTCAACCTCGTCCTGAACAGTGATTAAAACTGCCTCTGGAACATCAAATTCCCCAACAATCTCAACTGGCACGTTGGCAGTAATTTTCTCTTTCAAATTAACTCCTCGAAAAACCACGTGCTCAAAACTAGTTCCCAAATAATTCATGTCAACTTGATCAATTAAGGCTGGAATAGCTTTTGTTTCTCCTTCAATATCTAAATAAATTAATCCGGTTTCTCCGGCCTCTTTATAAAGTTTGGCAAAATTAATAGGACTGATTTCTAGAGCTATTGAATCTTTTTTAGGAATATATACGTTGGCTGGCAAAACACCTTGACGACGCAATTGTTTAGCTTTTTTCTCTGAGCGTTTTACTACTTTAAAAATCGTTTTTGTCATAAATAAAATTCCTATCTTTTTTCGAGAACTTTTCTTGCAAAATTCGAAACGGTTATCTATTTTACCACAAAGCTAAATAAATCTCTAAAAAGATTTTTAAGCAAAAAAAAGACGAAAGAAAGCAATCAATAAGAATTATTAAAGAAGAAGAAAAATGCTAAAAAAGATTAATAATTCAAGCCATTCGTTGAAAAAGCCTCTTTTGCACGTGAAACTAAAAGGCAACTGCAAATAAAAAATTATCTAGGTTCTTATTACTGAATTCAATTACTTTATTCTCGTAACTAGCTTGAGGAGCAATTAAATTTGCTTGAAATATTTCAGCAAACAAAACCTTATATTTTGTTTCTTTATCAAAAATTCCTGCCTGTTTCTGGTCAAGAAAAACATAAGAAAATGGAGCCCTTAATTCGTGTGGGACTAGATATACCAACTCCAAAGTAACGCTAGAAAGCACTGGCACGGTGAATCTGTAAGCTAAAACTCGTTTCCCCGCTTCTTCAAACCAACGATAGGCACTTTGATCAACTTTATTGTCGTCTAAAGTAATTTTTTCTAAATAAGCCGTCTTAGGTAAATAAAATTTTAGATATGTTTGATAGTTGCCCTCCGGCCAAAAGTATCTAAAATTTTATTTACCTAAGACGGCAAATAAAATTTTAGATATGTTTGATAGTTGCCCTCCGGCCAAAAGTTTTGTCTACTCTTATTTTCAAAATTTATAATTCGCTTGTGACGAATAAAATTTTCACCAATACCCAAACTATGATCAATTCTTTGACTAATTAAGCGATTTACTTTGTTCAATCCCACGTTATTCTCTAATTGATAAATGCCGTCAGTAAAGCAAATCTCATTTACGGCAAAATCGCTTGGACAGGGGGTTTTTAAAAGCTCACCGGACCACAAATTATTTTTTAGAACAGCAGTTAATTGATCGTCATTAGCATACAAAAGGGCTTCTCGATTTTCTAAGGCTAAGAGTAATTCTCTAAAAATATAAGCTAATTCTGTTTTTGAAACTTTAGATAAACGAGTAAAGAATTCTTTGCCAAAATCATAAAAATTTAAGTTCTTCTGCCTCAATAATTCTTCAAAAAAGTTATTTTGCTTTATCTCAAAATTATTGACCACGATGGGGAATAGGGGATTGGAAAATGCATAGAGTTCTTTGCTATTTATGCTTAAAATCAAATCGGGTCTCAAACTCAAACTTTGCTCGATAAACCAAGCAATATCTGCTCCCGACTTAGCAAAATCTGCTGGCCAATTTGCATCTCTTAACAGCAATCTATCAGCTAGTAATAAATTTTTTAATTCATCTCCAGCTTCTTTATCACCATAGATTCTTTGATCTAAATCTGCAACGTCATGCACTTGCCAATTTAGTAATCGACCATTTTCAAAACTCATACTTACTAAAGCGCTTAAAAAACCTCCACTAGAACGAAGCTCACTACTGTCTTGAATTAAAACTACAATGTTACTTCTAGCCGGACTCAGCAAGTAATCACTAAATACTTGCAAAAAGGCAAGTGTTCGCTGCTCCATTCTGATTTCTTTTAGGACTCGACTTTTATATTCCATTAAAATTTTTGCCTGTTCATCAGGCAAGATATCCGGATTTAGTTGTTCTAGTAAGCGACTCAGCTCTTGTTTGTGTTGAAAAAATTCTTTCTTTTTTAACAAAAAATTAGACCACTCAGCCTCAGGATTACTATCATTTGCTAAAATCTCATGATAAAGATTAAAGCTGTGATCTTCTAAATCTTCAGCTAATTGCTGGCCTTGGCCGATATGTTCAAAAATTTGCCAATAATTATTAGGGGTAGATAAAAAGTCGTCACCAAGAATTTTTTGATAATTAACAAGCTGCCACTTAAAAAAAGAATATTTTTTATCATTAAGACTTGCAGCTTGCATTGCTTTTTCTTGCTCAACTCCATGTTGAAAAATGACCAACAGATTCTTTTCAAAAATTTTCTGAGTAATATAAAAATTTAGAAACAAAATAAGAACTAAAGATCCTATGCTTAATAAAAAGGCACCTAAATAAAAAGACAGCCGTCGATATTGACTTTTTTTAATAATTTTCTGTGCTCCTTTTAGGTTTTTATTGAAACGTTCTTCTTGTCTTTCTTTTTGTTCACTGCGAAAAATTTCTTGAAGTTTTTTATCAATATCAATTGATTTATCAATCTTTCTTTTGTTAGAGTTTTCTTTTTCTAATTGTTTGCTGAGTTCTTTTTTGGCTATTTTATTCTCCTTTATTGCTTCCTCTTCTTCTAAACCTAATAGTTCTTTACTTTCTAAGGATTTGTTTACAACTTTTTCCGGTTCTTTGACTTCCTTTTGTGAATCTATGTCTAATAAGGGAATCACCATCGTTTCTTGCTCTTTAAGAGCTTGCGAATCACTTTTCTTTAAAAGAAAATTTTTGTTTAGGGAAAGGGGTAGTTGACGAATTTTTTGATCTAAAACCTTTATCGTTGAATTGTTTGAGTGATAAATTTTTATAAAGTCTGCTAATAGGGGGTTTTTTTCATCTGACTTGGAAAAAAGCTTTAGAATGCCAAAATCTTCCAAAAAATACCGACCACACAAATCCTGAGCGTTTAATATAAAATTTGCGCTTTGAGTTTTTTTTCCTCTTATTAAAAGTTTATCGCCTGGCTTACTTTGAAAAAATATTTTTTTAAAGTTCTCAAAAAAATCTTCTTTTGTTTGCCAAAAGCACTCGCCCTGATCGTCGATTAGTAGTTGCTCTCTAAACAAACTAAAAAACAAATTAAATTTTAAACTTAGATTAAATTCTAAATCAATAAAGTCTTCTAATAAACAAATCTGTGCAAGTGGAAATTTTTTTAAGATGGTGTTCAGAAAAAGCCGTTGCCTAGACCAAAACTCTTTATAATCACTTAACTGGAAATTAATTGGAGAGAGGGAGTTTGAATAATTTAATAAAAAAAAGACTGGTAAAATTCTACCTTCTTCAACAAAAGCTCTTTCAAGAGCTTGCAAAATCTCTAGTAAAAAATCTGCTTTCTCTAAAAAATTATGTTTAAAGCCAGCAACGACTACGAGTTTATAAACTTCAGTTTTTTTAATTACTTGATACTGTTTTAGTGCCTCAGCGGGGTCTGCAAAAGAATTTAATAATAAAATTCTAAGATCCATCCCAGAATTTTGAAAAAAACTAAATAATTGCCGAGTAAAAAAATTTTCTTCTTCAATTAAGAAAAAAACTACGGCTTTTTCTTCAATTAATTCACTGCTTAAATATTGTTTTTTACCTAACATCTTTAATCAACATTGTAAATTAAAGCCAGGACAATTAACAAGCTCGATCCATTGCCTCGTTGGCCAGTTGATCGGCTGTTTGATTTTCTTCTCTAAGGAGATGTTTGATTGTAATCGAGTAGGGAAGTGCGCTTAAATTTTTCCAAGAACTTTCTGCTAATTGCCTCAATTCCGCTTTCTTAATTTTCCAGCGCCGGTTTATTTGCTCAACCACTAATTTAGAATCTAAAAAAAACTCTGCGCTTTCGATTAGCCCAGGGTTTTTAAGCTCGAAGCGCAATAAACAATCGACAGCCATTAAAAAAGCTAAATATTCTGCTTCATTATTAGTTTTTCTACCTAAAAATTTTGATTCTCGATAAAACTCTTTACCAAGTTCATCTTCAATATAAACTCCAGCACCAGCCTTTCCTGGATTTCCCCTTGAACCACCATCGGTGTAAACTTTAATTTTTTTTGCCATGATTAAAATAATCAATTATTAACGCATAATTGGCGCATTATTCCTGCAAGCTCAAGCATTTTTCTTTTTGTCAATAATCAAAACTCGACCCAAATCTCTATCTTCAGAATAGCTTGTTAAAGACTCAAGCCCAATTTCGTTAGCAATTACTTCATGAACTAAATGTCGCTCATAAGAATTTAAATAGCGAAACTCATAAGACTTGCCAGTTTCTAAAACTCGATTGGCCAAGCTTAAAGCTTTTTCTTTCAAGCGTTCTTCTTGGCGTAATTTATATTGATTGATGTCTAAAACAATTCTTTTGTCTGGATAGTCGTCTTTGAAACTTAATTTAGTTAACAACTCGATGGCGCTTAGAGTTTCACCCTTATTACCAATCAAAAGAGCCGTATCCTTTTCGTCGGTTTGAATATTAATATGAACTCTCTCGTCGCCTTCTTCAATTTTTATTTCAATTTCACCCTCAAATCCTAGATGCTCGATAAGCTTGCTAATATATTCTTCAATTTTCATAGAAATTTCCTTAAGAGCGCTTTTTCTTACTACGTTTTTTTCTTTGTCGATTCTTCTTTATTTTTTCTTGAGATTTAGTTTTAGTGGCTCTTATGTTTTTTTTTGGTAAAGCCTCAGTGCTACCACCTTTTTTTGCTAAAAGTTGGGCCAGCTCTTTAGTCTCTTCGGTTGCTTCAGCCTTTTTAAGCATTTTTTTTAAGAGAGGCTCTTTAATTATCTTTTCGCTTTTTTCTTCCTTAAGTAAAAGATTTTTGCCTTGTTCTTCTGGTAAGAGTTTTGCTCCAAAATAGCCTTTTTTAGCAATTTGGTTATTCCAAAAAACGGCAATCCCTCCCAAGCCTGAAACGAAATATTGAGTCACAATGCTAAACAGTGTGCCCATTATCCAATAAAGAGCTAATCCTGATGGTAATTTCAAAGCAATAACACCAGTCATGATTGGCATCATAAACATCATTTGTTGTTGCATAGTGGAAGCCATCTCAGCAATGTCTTCCTCTTTCTCATTAGCTTTTTTTAATAAATCACTTTGTGTTTTATTAGGCACTATATCTCGAGTTTGAGTGGCTGGAGAAATCATTAATGATAAAACAAACTGACTAAGAGCGGCTAGGACGGGAAAAATATACTTGCTATCCGGCTGACTAAGGTCAACCCATAAAAAAGAAAAGTTTAGGCCGGTTGATTGATCAAATAAACGAATAATGGCTCGATACAAAACAATTAAAACC
>JAAZKO010000031.1 GCA_012799795.1 Minisyncoccota bacterium
AAAACCAGTATCTGGAGTTTTTTCAGTAATAATTTTGCCTTCATCGGTTTTTACACAAAAGCTGGCGTAATCACTATCACTGACATCATCTTCTCTTGAATAAACTTTAGCCTTATTAGTAATACAGGTAGTACCTACTGGTAACTCATCTTGACCTTTGAAACGTGCAGTGAAATAAACAGTAATTTCTTCATCAGCGTCTACATCATCAAAAATAAACTTCAGCTCATTATCTCTAAAATCAACTGGATATTCTTTTCCATCTGCTGCTAAATAAAACATATAATCAACTAAACGAGCAAAATCGTCTACCAAACGCACTCCATCGGTTTCAACATCGGTGATGTTTTTAATACGTAAGCTGAATTTAACCTCTTGTTCTGGAGAAAAAGTATAGGAATCAGCAGCAATATTGTCCCAATATTCATTAGCTTCGGGATTAAACACTTTTTTATCTAAAGTAAGATCACCATTTTCACAAACTTCACCTCCACCATAAACAGTATGACACTCTCTAGCATTAACCACATTAACTGCGAATAAAAAAAGACCAGTTGCGATTAATAGGTAAGAAATTATTTTTTTCATAAGTACTTTAATTTATATTTATTGTTTATGACTGTATATTATATATTTATAATTGTTTTTTGTCAATATTATGGGACATTATTCTTTCATCACTGGCACGGCACTCACAAATAAACGCTGCCAGCTAGTTCCAGGAGGCCAACAAGTTTGCAATAATAAGATGTTTTCTTCTTTGAGATTGTTAACAAAATCTACCTCACTACTAGCTACCACATCTTGAGCACTGACTTCATAAATAAATTGTTCATCGCCTAAATGCAAAATCACTTGATCACCAATTGTTAAATCTTTAATTTGGTAAAAAACAGCATTGTATGCCTCTACGTTCCAAATACCATTGGTGGAATGACCAAAAATATAAATCATTTTCCCCTGACCAGGAAAAGCTGAGTTTTTGGCATGGCCAACGCCAGTTTCTAAAGCTACACCATATTCTTCTGGATCATTTGGATTGATATTGGCATAAACTTCTTCATAAATTTCTAAGCTGGGAATTTCAATAAAGAAAGGTAAATTAGCATAATCAGGAATGTCAATTAATTGAGTCAAAGCACTTTGACCTGCTTCCTGAATCTCAACACCATCTCGTGCGAAAATCGGCCAAGAATTCTCAAGCTGCATTTTGGTCCAATCAAAGACAGCAAAAGTGTTTTTCTCGGCTTCTTGAGGTAAAGTTTTGAGAAATTCAGGAATAGCGCTAATGATCTCTTTTGCATTATTTAGAGCACTTGGTAAATCTTTAATTTGTTGCCAAGTGAAAAAGGGATTGCTTAAAATTAAAAACAAAAAACTTAAAACAAAAGAAAACATAGCCAGCTTTTTCAAGCTTTTCGCTTTTTTTAAAATAAATTTAACTGGGGCTTTTTGATAGAATCTCATCCCCGTCTTTTTATTTAACATTATGGGATATTATAGCGCGAGATGGGTAAAAAAGCAATTTTTAGTTAAAATAATCAATTATTATTTAATAACAAAAAAGATATTAGAATTTATGAATTTTTAATTTCTTTAATAAGTTTAAAATAACTATCATCCCCATTAATTTTTTTCCACAAGCAATATTCAAATCCCCAAAAAATAATTTTGTCCATTCCTAATAAAGAAGCCTGCTTAAAATTTTTCAATAGCTGCTGAGGACTTATGCTTTTAGGATGATCGCTAAAATATGCCTCGGCATTTTTTTCCCAGGGTTCGGCCTGTAATTCAGTAATCCAAAAATTTAGATTGGGAAACTTGGCAAGATGCTTTTTTAATTCTTTTTGACTTTGTAGTGGTCTAAGATAAATTGATTTAGCAAAAATCTCTCCAATAAACTGTTTGTAATAAATATCTAAGCCAATGTGATTGGTAATCTTTGTTAATTTGCTAAGTAGATCTCTTTTAATAATTTCATTGCCCCAAAGAGTAATAATAATGGGTCGCTGATCAATATTTTTTATAAGTTTTGCTTCTTTTTTCAAGAAATCTAAAGGAATTATTTCTTGATTGGGCCCACTCGGATCTAAAGGCTCATTTTCTAACTGCCAATATTTAATACAGGTATATTCTTTTAATTCCTTAATACTTGTTTCAATAAATTGCAGTAATGATTTTCTTGCTTTTTGATTGTTAAGGCTTTTCTTTTCAATATGCTCTGGCCAGTAATATTCTGGCCACCTTTGAGCTTTGACTCCCACCGTTAAAATAATACTTTGTTGATTTTTTTGGTAAAAATTTAGAAATTTTTTTATGATGGAAAAATCATAAGTTCTAGGTTTTTTTTCAATTTCATCCCAGTAAAGACTCAGTCTAATAAAAGCAAACTGACATTTAATACTTTCATTTAAAGCATAAGCTAAATCAATTTTTAGTTCATTTAACTGTAGGTGGCTAAGGCTAATACCAATTTGCATTAAGTGATTTGGAGGTGGGTGTCTTCTAATGACGAACAATTAGTATGGATGTGTAAATAATAAGTTTCATCAAAATAAACAATCATATTTTATATACTAAGCTGTAAATAGAAATTTATCAATTATTTATGTAAATAGTGAGTCTAGAGTCAACACATAATTAATTTCATTTATCTTTTTAGCAAAACTTCAGTTTTATGAGTATAATAAAAAGATGTTCAAGCGCTTATTATTTTATTTATTTGCGTTAGCTGTTTTACTTAGGTTTTTATTTTTAAGCAGTCAATCGGTCTTTTTTTATTTTGATCAAGCTAGAGATGCTATTGTTAGTCGCAATATTATAGAAAAAAAGATTTTAAAATTCAGGGTCCATCGGTTAGCGGAACTTCTGATAGCGTTTATCACGGAGTAATATATTACTATTTAATTGCTCCACTTTATACCTTAAGTAATGGCAACCCAATTTTTGTTGCTCATTTTTTAGCAATTATTGGAGCTTTAACTGTTTTTGTTATTTATGTTTTAGGAAAAGAAATTTTTTCTTCTAAAAAAGTTGGTTTGCTAGCTGCGTTATTTTTAACTTTTTCTTCTGCTAGCACACAACAGCATACTTGGTTGTCAAATCCCCAATTAAGTAGCTTAATACTTTCACTCGTTTATCTTTATATATGGAGAATATTTTTCAGTACAAAAACAAAGTTATTAATTGATTATGTGGTTTTTGCTATCTTATTGTCATTAAGTGTGCAAGTGGCTTTGCAGTCAGTGGTAGTTTTGGGCAGTGTTTTATTAGCAAGTTTATATAAGATGTTAAAAAATAAGACTTGGAAAATTTTTTCTTTGAAGATTTTTTTAATAATTATTGGAGTTTTTAGCATTGGCATTAGCAGCATGTTGTTAACTGAATTTTTAATGTGGAGTAGGGGAATTCTTAATTTCAGTTCGCTTAATTTAGCAGACCATCAGATCGGTTTTTTTTCAGCTATTAATCAAATTGCGCTTAAATATTTTGAAATTACAAAATATTATTTAGCTGCAGAAGAAAATTGGCTGTTCTTATTTATTTGTTTTATGATAATCGGTTTGGGCATTAAAAAAATAAGCAAGCGTACTTTATTATGGGCTTGCTTATTTCTTTTTGCTCCACTTTGGTTATTATTGTGGCATTATCGAGATCCAAACCACACTTTTATCGGTGTTGAATTAGTTATATATTTATTGCTGGCCAAGGGTTTTTTGGAGCTAAGTAAATTGTCACTTTGGTCTAAAATAATAACTTATGTTTTTGTTTTTATTTTTATAATTCTCCAATTGTCTAGTTTGCACAAAGCCCACATAAACCGAACAACAATATATGGCATCCAGAAAGGTGCATTTTTGAGCGAACAATTAGCTCTGATTAAGCAAACTTATCTAATAGCAGATGGAGAGTGTTTTAGTTTTTCTAGTTTAACCAGTCCTTATATGATTAACACGACTTGGTCTTACTTATATAATTGCTTTGGCAATGAACTAGGTCAAAGACCTTTTTTTATCGGCATGTCGCAAGTGGGTTATCCTGGCGAAGGTCTATTGCCTGAAGCAGTGGTGGCAGAAAACCTTCATTTTTCAATTATTGAGCCTGACACAACCCTTTCTGTTGCTCAAATTAATGATTTTTTAACTCAACAAACCTATTTAGCAGGACCAGTAATAAAAGAGTGGGATTTTGGTACGCTAAAACTACAATTACGTTAATATTTTTATGTCAGATTTTGCTAAACGTGTTTACGATCTTCTATTAAAAGTTCCCGAAGGTAGAGTTACCAGCTACAAGGTGTTGGCAGAGGTCTTGGGAACGAAGGCTTACCAAGCTGTAGGCAAGTATTAAGGAAAAATCCTAATGCCCCTAGAATTCCTTGTCATAGAGTGGTAAACGCTGATGGCAGGCTTGGTGGTTTTATGGGCGAGAGAGATGGCGAATTTATTAGAAAAAAGATAGCTCTTCTAAAAAAAGAGGGTGTTGAAATCGAGAACGGAAAAGTGGTGGGATTTGAGAACTTGCTTTAGAGAGGCGAGGGAAAAAATAAAGCTGGCGGAGGTGACAGGATTTGAACCTGCGAAGCCTTGCGGCTCACGCTTTCCAAGCGTGTGCAATTGACCACTATGCGACACCTCCTTGTCAAAAAACTTGTTTATTATAACGTTTTTTTGATAAGCCGACAGCCTCAAGTAATTAAGCCAAGAGCTTTTCTGCCATTGATAGTAGCAATGTTAACTAATTCTTTAATATCATAAAAATGACAAGTTTCTAGTAAAAAGCGCAGCTCTGTCCACATCTCCCCGTCACTAAATGGTTTATAAATATCAGCAATATTGTCAGTACCCAGCCCTACTGGAATTTTAGCTTCAAGCAACTCTTCAACTGGAGCAATGGCGTTGTGAATTGGCGCTAATTCTTCTGAACGTCGACTGTCTATCCAAGCTGTTGGACACACTATCACCATCAACTGGTTTTTTTGCATTTCTTGGTAAATTTTTTGTCGATATTTGACCGGCTGAGCAGCTAAAGAGACGGCGTGAACAGCTACTACTCGCCCGCCTAAAGCATATTCTTGAGTTTTTTTAATCAATAACTCAGTTTCTTTTTCTTTAGGACTGTTGAGTTGATCAACATGCACGTGGACCATTTTTTTATGCTTTTTAGCTAAAGCAAATAACACATCCAAATGCTCCGCTTCTTGACCAGCGTCTTTGCCAGGTAAACCGCCAATAATATCTACAAAGCCTAGCGCTTCTTCAAACCAAAATCTGGCTTGAGGATTTAGAACTCCTTTAAGGGCTTGATTAATAAAGACTAATTTTAAATCTTTTTGATAATTTTCCTTCAACTTTTGCGCCGCTTTCATGGCTTTATCTTTTACCACCTCATCAACATCAATAAAACTAGCCAAAACTGTTACTCCCTGTTCTAACTGTCTTTCCAAAGCAAAAGCCATTCGATCATAGATTTGTTTAATAGTGGAACTTTTTTTAAGTCCATCAACTAGTGTCCATTTTTTATGCAAATGCTCATTACCCAACTCTAAAGATTGGGGATTGATGCTATAAGCTCGATCTAGATGGCTATGAGCGTTAACCCAACCACCTTGTTCTTTAATTTTTTCTAGAACGAGATTTTTTAGATTCCAATCTTGTTTTTTGTTCATCTTCTTGATTCTTTTTAACGGCAATAATGTGTTTTTGTAGCTTATCTGTTAAAACCTTAAATACCCTTACGTCATTGACGACAGGAATGCTGTGCTTAACCGTCCATTTTCTGATCACTTCTTCGTCTTTAGCATTTTCTGGTTTATTCTTATAAGAAGCGTGAATAATTAAATCAAAGAAATTTTGTTGTAATAATTGCTCTAAATTAGGATGTTTTTTTTGCTGCATTTTATTAATAAAGACCGATTCAATACCGTGTTTTTTATAAAACTTATGAGTATTCTCTGTTGCATAAAAATTGTAACCCAATTTAGCTAAAATTTTTACATAAGGCAAAAAGGCTTTTTTATTACTTTCTTCGCCAATAGTTAACAGAGCATAACGATGCTTATTTTGAGCTAAACGCATTTGCAAAGTATAAATCTCAATAAAACCAGGAGAAGCATTTTGATTATAAGCATCATTCTTCATAAAAGTAGCTAATTTTTGGTCAAAGATACTGTTGGCAGTTTCAACTGCTACCACTTCTGCCGTTCCTTTGAATAATTTAACTGTTACTACTCCACTTACTTTGTCGTTAACCTGATTAATAAAAGCATTTAAACTTTCCATTAATGGTTCGTACCAAAGTGCACCATAACAAAGATAGGCCCACTTATTATCAATTTCATTTTTAAACTCATTTTCGTAGCGCGTACAGACATATTTTTCTAAATTAAGATGAGCATTAATAATAATTTCTGCCGCAGGTGCCTCATATATACCACGCACTTTTAAACCCACCAATCGATCCTCAATGTGATGGGTCACTCCAATTCCGTGCCGACCACCAATTTTATTTAAAAATTGGATAATTTCCACCAAATTCATCGTTTTATCATCAATTTTAGTCGGCAAACCCCTAACAAAAGTTAATTTTATGTATCTAGCTTCATTGGGAGTTTTTTCGACGGGTTGGCTGACTTGAAGAATTTTGTCTAAAGGAGGTATTAGGGCAGGATTTTCAATCTCACCGCTTTCAATAGTAACTCCCCACATGTTGTCGTCATAAGAATAAGGTTTGCTCTTACTTTGCTTAACAGGTATTTTATGTTTTTTAGCATAAGCTAATTCTTCGTCACGACCCATACTCCATTCTCTAACTGGAGCAATTATTTTCATCTCTGGAGCTAAAGTTAAGATAGTACCTTCCAATCTCACTTGATCGTTACCCTTACCAGTACAACCATGAGCAATGGTGTCACAACCCTCAGCTCGTGCTATTTCAACTGCTAGCTTCGCTAATAGGGGTCGACCCAATGGCGTACTTAGGTGATACTTGCCCTGATAACAGGCATTAGCCTTAATGCCCTTAGCAAGGTAGTGATATGCAAATTCTTTTTTAGCATCAATTATAATCGCCTTGACGGCACCAATTTCTAAAGCTTTTTGACGCATTTTTTCTAAATCGTCGGCCTGTTGACCAATGTCTATGGTTAACGCTACTACCTGAGCCCCATACTCCTTTTTAATCCAGTGCAAAATAACTGAAGTATCAAGTCCGCCCGAATACAAGAGTGCCACTTTTTTAACTGTTCCTTTGCGTCCTTCATAAGAAGAGACTTTGGTATAACTTGAATCTTGCTGCATAATTATTAACTTTCTACAAACCAACTAGTCTTTAAATTGATTTTGGACTTATAAAAAAGCAAGCTAGAGCTTGCTTCGGAGTGACTATAGAAAAACGCCTATACAGGCGTTTTTTATTATATTTAGTTTGGTTTAAAATTAAACAAACACTCAACACCATCGGTCATTGTAATTTTTATTTTTTGATAAAACAATAGGTAAAAAAATGAGAAATAAATTTTTTATCTTCACTATTCGATAGTTATTGATATAATGAACTATTATGAGTAGAGAAAGAGAAAAACTAAGCAAAAAAGAAAAAAAAGTAGGAGATCCAATAATCATTAAAAAGGGAGATATGATTAATCGTGGTCCTCATGAAGATGATGATTATTTGGTAGCTAGAGTTGGGCTAAATGCTGAAATTATTGAAGAGATGCCCGGAGCATATAAAGTGATTATCCCCCAACTAACAAAAGAGAGAGTTAGAGCATTCGGCGGTAATCGGAAACATGAGTTTTTTTATATTCACAAACCCAATTAACTTTTCTTTAAATAGAATTGTCTCTTTGTCTCAGGAAATTTTTCAATAGCGTAGCGCAACATCGTGCGTGGCATTTGCAAAGCGTGTTGGTCTAGAAAGATGGTTAAAGCTTGCTCATTGTGCTTGCCAACTTCCCTTAACAACCAACCAACTGCTTTATGAATTAAGTCTTCTTCATCCTCCATTAGTAATTTAGCTAGCTCTAAAGTTGGAAAAAATTGCTCAGCTCTGATAAAAGGAAAAGTGGATAAAACAGCAATTCTTCTCTCCCACAATAAATCTGAATTGGCCAAATTAATTAATAATTTTGAAACTTCTTGAAAGCCTTTTTTTTGACTTATCTCAAACAAATATTGACCCAAAATTTTATCTGCAGATATATCAACTAAATCCCAATTATTAACAAAAGCAGAATGAGCTAAATAAAAGTCAACTATTGGTTTTTTTTCTTTTTGCGTTTGAGCTTTTTTAAATAACTCCACTAACAATAATAAAGTAATCAAACGAATTTCGTGGTAAGGATTAATTATTAATTCAAGCAAGTCTTCTAAAACCACCTGATCTTTAAAATTTTTAACAATTAATCTCTGCTTGGGAACAGTTACACCTAAAAACAAATCACCTTCAGCATATTCGCCAGAACCAGTTTTGAAAAAACGCTGAGAGCGTTTTGCTTTCTCTGGATCGGCTTCTTTTTTAATAGCTAAAATAATTTCTTTACTAATTTGGCTCATCTTAAATTTAGAAAGAATCACTTATTTAATAGTTTATTAATTTTGACCTAGCAATTCTTTTATTTTTTGAATATTATTTTTAACCACTTCTTCACCATCAATAAAAACATCACCACGTTTAACAAATCCTAAAAAAGGATTTTTATAATCACCATTCTCTTTAATATCTGGAAATAAGACTAAGTCGGCTGGTTGCTGGCTGTATTCAGCCAAATGATACAGCATCACCTGAGAAGTTTTTAGAGCAGTCTTAAAAGCAGAAATTTTATGATCACTCATGGGAAAATGATTCTTTTGTAAATTAACAGCAATCACTACTTCAGCACCCATCTGTTTAACTGTTTTAACCGGTATGGGCACGGCTGTAGCCCCATCAATGAGACGCATTTTTCCCCATTTAACTGGTTGTAAAAAAAATGGCACAGCCAGGCTAGCATGGATAGCTTTGCTCAACTTGCCTTTGCTTAATTCTATGGTTTCTCCAGTTAATAGATCACAAGCTAAAGCACAAAAGGGGATTTTTGTGTCTTCTATTTGTCGATTATCTAAATATTTCTCAAAAATATCTTCCATGTTTTCACCAGCAAAAATACCCCACTTCGGCCTTGGATCAGAAAAAGCATAAAGTAAACGTCGATAGTTCATATTTTCGCGAAATATGGACTCCACTTTTTCAATATCCCTAAAAGCAGCATACATGCCACCTACCAGTGCACCGGCGCTACTACCAGCTATATAACTAATTTCAATATTGTTTTTTAACAATTCTTTAATTATGCCAATGTGAGCTAAACCTCGCCAACCACCAGCACCCAAAGCTAAACCTAATTTTTTATGTTTTGTCTTCATGAAGAAAATTATAACTGATTGAAAAAAAAATTTACCACTGTTCTTGGTGTAGTAATTTTTTTAGCTCTTTAACTTGTTTAGGACTTGCTTTTTGATCTGGATAGCCAATTGGAATCAAAGCAATAATCTCTACATCTTCAGGAACTAGCAGAATTTTTCTAGCCTTTTGTTCTGGTTTGGAATTATTAAAATCTTTAACATAAGTCCAGCAACTAGCTAATCCATGAGCATGAGCCGCCAACAAAATGTTTTCCCCGGCACAAGCCACACTTAAATAATTGGATGGAGAAAAATCTGTGCCAGTATTAGTCATGCATAAAACAATACAAACCGGAGCCCCTGCCATAAAAAAGCTCCAAGGTTGAATTTGCGACAATTTCTCTTTTTGGTCTTGATCTCGCACTACAATAAAAGCCCAAGGTTGATAATTATGTGCAGAAGGTGCTCGACGAGCACAATCAATAATATCATCAATAATTTCTTGAGGAACAGGAGTGTCTTTAAATTTTCTGATTGACCTTCTGGTCTTGATACAGGTAAGGGCATCCATAATAATAACTATTGTACCAGAAACGAAAAAATTAAAATTAATGGAGAGAAAGATTTCAAACTAATATTTATTTTTTTCTAATCTAATGTCATCTTCATCAAAAATAACATAGCTAGCATTGTTACACATAATTGAACCGGTATTAATAAAATTATTGGCAAAATCTAAATCGGGACTATGTGAATGTCCAAAAATATTAATGTGTTCTGTATTTAAATTTTCTCTTAAAATTTCATTAGTACGCTGACCAAGTCTCGAATTACTGGCTATTCTCGGAAATAAGGTAAAAAGAAGTCTTTCAAATTTCGCAATAATATAACAAATAACTTTGGGTCTGCGATTAAATAGCTTAAAATAAAAATTAATAAAATCTTCCATATCAAGACCAGTCATTAAACTATGACCATGCTCGCAGTGAAATTTTTGCCCAAATAACTCAAACTGGTAACTATCACGGGTCTCCACAGCAAATAATGCGCAACGATCGTCAGACAGACATTTTGGATCATGGTTGCCATAAATATAAATAGTGTTTTTTTCTAGTAATAAATCAAATAAATCTTGCCACTTCGAATTGACAAATTTTTCAAAAGAAATACACCAGCCATCCCAAAAATCACCGTTGATAATTACTTCGTCAACTGATTCAATTAAATCTTTCAAAAAATCAAACTGCCTTTTATTAAAACTTGAAAGATGGGTGTCTGAAATAATTAGTTTTTTCATAAATTTAAGTTAAATAAATGGGGCGGTGGCTCGGAGGCCATCCGCCAGGAATTCGCTTTGCTCATTCTTTTGCGCCCTCTTCGGGGACTAGTCGGGCGCTTCGTTACTCATAAAAACAATAAATCAAGTTCGCTCGACGGCGGAAGGGGCGGGACTCGAACCCGCGATGCCCGAAGGCGTCAGTTTTCGAGGCTGATGCAATAGCCACTATGCGACCCTTCCAATTTTTTGATAGTGAACTTGCGATTTTCAATTGATAAAATTAT
>JAAZKO010000032.1 GCA_012799795.1 Minisyncoccota bacterium
CCCAATAACTTTCGCTCTGAGGGTGAACTTCTGGATCGCCATAGACTTCACTAGTACTGGCAAAAACAAAACGGGCCTCAGGGAACTGACTTTGGATAAAACTTAACAAATTATGCGTCCCTAGGGAATTGACTAAATAAGTGGCAATCGGCTGGTTTTGATAAGCCGGTGGACTCGCTGGAGAAGCGAGATGAAATAAGACATCAATTTTGTTAGCTTCAGGGCGACTGGCTTGTAATTGATCGAGTGCCAACTCTAAATATTCTGCACTTGTCTGGGTGACATCAGCTTCGACTAAATAAAAATTGGGATTATCATCTAAATGCTTAAGATTAATCTGGCGACCGGTAATAAAATTATCAACACCAATCACAATTGCCCCAAGCTCCAAACACTTATCTACCAAGTGCGAGCCGATAAAACCTGCGGCACCAGTAATTAATACGGTTTTGTTTGTTAAATAATGATCGGTAATTAAATCTTCCATTCCTTCATTTTAGCAAATTTCGCTTGTCAGGGGCGAGCAAAATCGCCATAATAGGGTTCATGAGGCTAGTTTTATTCTTGGCGCTGCTACTGCGTTTAATTAGGTTATCTGATTCCTTTTGGCTGGATGAAGCTGCTCAAGTATTGGAGAGTGCTCGACCGCTGACTGAGCAACTGCAAATTGCTGGCGATTTTCAACCGCCTCTCATGCATTTGCTTACTTTTTTTTGGCTGCGCTTTTTAGGATTGTTTAATTTGGATCGCATTGAGGCACTAGTCCGTTTACTGCCTAGTGTTATCCCTGGAATTATTAGTATTTGGGCTAGTTATCAAATTGTCCTCAAAATCTGGCCTAAGCAAAAGACTAGTAAAAAAACCAAGCAAAAAAGGCAAACAATTGCTTTTTTTTCTGCCTTATTTTTGGCCACTTCACCGTTGCATATTTTTTTCTCGCAAGAACTGCGACCTTATAGTTTAGCAATGATGTGGGGGACTTTGAGCTTGTTAGCGATGCTCAATTGGGCCAATGCTCAAGTAAAATCCAATAAGACTCAGACCAAATCTCATGGGGCTGGTCACACTTCCTTTATTATCTTTAATATTTTGGGGCTTTATACTAGCTATCTGTATCCCTTTTTCTTAATCATGCAGCTCGCTTATTTGTTTGTCGTCAAAAAATTTTCTTTTAAAAAAATACTAACTCCTTTAGTGCTCATTGTCTTAGCTTTTTTGCCTTGGCTGCCTAAATTATGGGAACAATTAACTGTCGGCCAAGCGCTGCGAGCGCAAATGCCTGGTTGGGCAGAGGTGGTTAGCTTACCTCAGCTTAAAAGCTTACCCCTAGTGCCCCTGAAATTTATTTATGGTCTATTAAATATTGATTTCAACGTCTTTTTTGTAGTCAGCAGTCTTTTAATTTTTGGCTTGATTGCTTACTTAATTTATCAACAGCGCTCTCAAAAAGAAACTCAACAAGCCCTGACCTTTTTTACTTTCTTTTTTCTGGCTCCGCTCTTGTTCATTTGGCTATTTTCCTTTTTTATTCCAGTCTTGCAACCTAAACGGGTGCTTTTTTTGCTACCAGCATTTTTTATTTTGATCAGTCACTTAATTGTTTACGCCAAAAAAAACTGGCAAATCTTGGCACAAATTCTTTTATTGAGCATTTTTGCTATCCACTTATTTGCTCTAACTAATTATTGGCTTAAACCACAACTGCAGCGCGAAAACTGGCGCACCTTGGTGGGGGAAATTGAACAAAGTTTTGGCTTGGGTAAGTCAGTGGCAGTTTTTTCTTTTAGCGCTCCGTTTGCTCCGTTTGAATATTACCAAGAAGATTACCTTGCCACTTTTGCTACTGGCAGTTTCTATTTACCCAATGAGAGCGATCTGCCAAATAAAATTAAAGTTTTAGCTGATTATGATTATGTTTTACTCTTTGATTATTTACGCGATTTAACTGATCCCCAAGATCAATTGCCCAGCCTGATCAAAGATTTGGGTTTTGCAGAAATCGGTGTTTATGACTATCCTAATATTGGTTTTGTTAGAATATATACTAAAGAAAGTTTAAGGGCTTATGAAAATCGGCTTAGATGTCAGTAGTTTAGTTTATCGGCGCGGTGTTTCTCGCTATACAAGTAATCTGATGCTGGCTCTTTTAGATTTACCTGATTTAGAACTCTTGCTTTATGGCAATTCGCTGCGAGCCCATGCTCAACTAGAGGCAGAGCTTAGAAAAAAACTTAAAAACACTCTACCAGACAAATATCAGCTTTTTTTAGGCAAAATTCCGCCCAGAATTTTAGCTAAACTCTGGCACTTGGGTTTGCGCCCTATCAAAAAAACCATGCCTCAAGTTGAAGTTTTTCATAGTTGGGATTGGCTGCAACCACCTGATAAAAATTTGCCCCTAGTCTCCACCATTCATGATTTAGCTATTCTTAAATACCCAGAAACCGCTCATCCCCAGGTTTTAGCCGCTCATCAGCGCTCCTGGAAAATACTCAAAGAGCGTCAGGCCCAAATTTTAACCGTTAGTCAGGCTAGTAAAAAAGACATTGTCCAGTTACTACAAATTCCTCCTGAGAGAATCACTGTCACTTATGAGGCCCTACCAAGAGAAGTCGATCAAGCTAGCGAAGAATTAGCGACTAATGATGACTTGCGCATCAAAATTAAAACTGATCTTAAATTAATTCGCCCATACATTCTTTTTGTGGGCAGTCGTGAACCACGCAAAAACTTAGAGCGTCTCATCAAAGCTTGGGAGCCCTTGAGTGATGACTTTGATTTAATTGTGGCCGGGGAGAAAGCTTGGGATAAGAGTGCAACCCTTCGTCAAGAACATTTACGCTTTTTTGGTCAAGTTTCTGATCTGGAATTGGCTGCCCTTTATCATTATGCCGAGCTTTTAGCTTATCCAAGTTTAGATGAGGGTTTTGGTTTGCCAATTTTGGAAGCTTTTTCTCATGGTGTACCAGTGCTTAGTAGTGATCTACCCGTTATTAGGGAAGTCGCTGGTAACGCTGCTCATCTAATTAACCCCAATAGTGTAGATGATATTCGTGTCGGTCTTAAGTTTTTATTAAACGAAGATAAAGCCGCTAGTTCCACTCGCTTTAAAAAGATGATTATTCGCCTGCATTTATTTAATTGGTCAAAGACTGCGCGAACTACAGCTAAAGTTTACCAAACCGCGCTGGAGCAAAAAAAATAATGGTAGAAAATAAGCAAAAAAGCATTCGCTTAGCCATTGATGGCAACGAAGCCAATGTCAAAAATCGCGTCGGCAGTAATGTCTATGCCTGGAAAATTTTGAGCGAAATCTATCAGCTCACAAAAAAATCTAAAAACTGGCAAATTACTGTTTTGTTGGCTCGACCCAAAGTAACTGACCTGCCTAAATCCAGAAAAAATTGGCGCTATGTTTACGTTCAACCGACTAAATTGTGGACGCAATGGGCCCTACCCATTCACCTCAATTTACATCGTCGTGATTATGATCTTTTTTTTACACCTGGCCATTATGCTCCACGCTTTAGCCCAATTCCATATATGAGCAGCATCATGGATCTAGCTTATTTACATTTTCCCGATCAATTTCGCCCCGAAGATTTATTGCAACTGCGCTCTTGGACTAAATATAGTGTTAAACATGCCAAAAAAGTTCTAACAATCAGCCAATTTTCCAAAAGTGAAATTATTAAGCACTACGGTCGAAGCGCAGCCGATATTATTGTCGCCCCACCTGCTACTGATTTTGCTAAAAGTGCTAATCAAAAAAAGACTAAACAATTTTTTAAAGATCATGACATTAAGCAGGGTTATTTTTTATATTTAGGCACCTTGCAACC
>JAAZKO010000033.1 GCA_012799795.1 Minisyncoccota bacterium
TAACTGGACCATTGGCTGGAGCAGTGAAATTTTGCTAGCCTCTTGGGTGGGTAATAATGATAATAGCTCCATGAGCTATGTGGCCTCAGGCATTACTGGTGCTTCACCAATTTGGCGAAGGATTATTTTAGGCTCGTTAAATATGGGTTACAGCGCTCCTGATTGGCAAATACCAAATTCCGTAGAGCAAGTTGAATTAGATGCTATTTCTGGCTATCCAAGTCATAATGATTTTCCTAGCAAGTTTGATTACGCTATTAAAGGAACTCTGCCCTCTTCTCCCGACCCGATTCATCGTTTGGTTGAGGTGTGTAAAGGTGAGAATGATAAATTGGCGACTGAAGCAAAAATAGCTGCTGGTGATTATGATAAAAGAGAGTTTATTTTTGTTCTCGAAGAAGATCCGTTTAGTGAGGATGGAAAAAATCGTTGGCAAACAGCTGTTGACGCTTGGATTGCGGCACAGGACGATTCTCGTTATCGAATTCCTAGCGAATATTGTGGTGATGTGGGTGACGTCAGTGTGCGTTTGAAGAAACCAGATGATAAGCAGAATTTTAAGAATCAAGATGTTGAAGTAGAGATTCGGGCTGGCAGTTATGATGGGATTGATAAGTTAGAACTCTATGTTGATGACAAATTACTTGAAACTATTTTAAATAAAAGTGAATATAAAGGAAAGATTAATTTAGCTCCTGGCAAGTATGAACTTTATGCCAAAGCTTATGCAAAAAATGGAAAAAGTAAAACTAGTAATAAAGTTAGGATTGGAGTTGGAGGTATTGATTGGGACTATGTAGAACCCACTCCGACTTTGGCGCCAAGTAATACGCCCCCGCCCATGCCCAGTCCAACAATTAAATTAAGTCCGACTCTGTCCCCTATTCCTAGTGAGGAAGATGAATAAAAATAAAGTAAATAAGCCTAAAGCTTGAGTAATTAGATAATGGTCTAAACTGGCAATTGGAGTGAGAATTAATAACTTTGACCAGTTTATTTTCTTTTTAAATTTTATTCCTAAAAGTAATAAGATGCTAGAGAAAAGCAATCCTCCTTCGCTGAGTAATAATAGCCCGAGATGATGAGCGGGTTGGACGAAGCGCACTGTTTCTTGATGATGGCTATAATTTTCTAATTCCTTGACAAAATTATTAGCTCCTACACCAAAAAATGTTTTGTCTAAAAACATCTTCCAAGCAGCTTCATTAAGTATTGCTCGGCGAGAAATTGAAAGATGAGTTTTTAGTAAATTTGCGTCAAGTTTCTTGATAAGTAGAGGGCTTAAAATAAAGAAGGAAAAGACTATTAAATTGATTTTTTTTTGCCAATTAATTTTCTTTATTAATAAATAAATTAAGAAAAGACAGAGAGTCAAGAAAGCGGATAAAGATTGAGTTATTAAGCAGATAGCAAAGGCATTGAGTAAAAGTAAAATGACTAATAATCTATTATTTTGCTTTTTATCAATTAATAAAATAGAAAAGATACCAATAATTCCTGCTAAAATATTAGGATGAGCAGTGCTGCCATAGGGTAGAATTTTTTCAATAGTTAAAAACTGAGCGCGACTAATTGCGGCAAAATGCCGAAGATTAGTCTCGCCAAAAATATAGTATGGCGCTAAAGGTGTTTGTTTAATAAATTGAAAATAGGCCAAAAAACTTTGCCAAATGATACTAAGTGATAGAGCTTTATAAACGAGCTTTTGTTTTTTTTGATCTAGATATGGAGAAAAGATAAAAAAGATTATTAAAATTATTCTTAAACAAAAAATAATTAAATTTAAATTAAGTTGAAGAAGTAGATTAATAAAAAAAATACTTAGAAAAATCAAAATGATTATGTCAATTTTTTTTAATTTTATTTTATTTTTTTTGAAAATTTGATAATTTTTTTTATTAGATAAAAAAATGATTAATTTGATTAATAAAAAACAATCAAAGATATAAACTTTAGGAATTAAATAATCAACTAACAAACCATTAAGATAGGCGTCATTTACAGACAGTTTGAGAAATAAATTACTGGTGAAACTAAATACGGTAAAGAATACGAGCAGCTCTTTAAATTTTTCCCACCAGTTGTGCTTGGAATTTTTTCTCAGCCACGGCCACCACGCTTTGGCGAATTGGTTCAACATCTTCATTGCTTAGATTTTTATTTTGATCTTGATAAATAATTGTAAAAGTATAGTTATTTTTATAGATATTCAATAAGCTAAAATCTTTAATTTTTCTATTAGTTTTAAGCAAAGTATTAATAAAATCACCAACGGCAACTTGTTTTTTTAAGGTAAAAGTTAATTGTTCAATAATTGTGCTGTGCTGATTACTCTTTTGATAATTAGGATAAGAGTTGACAACCTTGAGCAAGTTATTTAATTTAATTTCTATAGCAGTTAGATTTTTATCTAAGACATGTAGGTAGCCCAAGAAGATACGCTCTTTTCCTTTTTTAATGAGCAGTTTTGCGCTTTGTTGGTAGATGGCATGGTTTTTAGCCATGATTTCTTCTACGAATAATTCAGACTCTTTTTTCTTCAGTATAAAAAAATGTTCAAGTACTAATGCAAAGTCTCCTTTTACTTGACGAAAACTTTTTTGACTGAGCATTGATAGATAATTTTCTTGTTTGAGTAAATCGTTTTTTTGCGGGTGATATAATTTCGCAATTTCAAATATTTGCCAATTATCACTTTGATTATCGTTTTGCATAATGCTGATTAAAGATGGCAAGATTGAGCGACGTAAATAAGTATTTTCTTCTTTGAGGGGGTTTTGTAATTTTAAATGCTTATCCAAAGAGTAGCCAGACATTTCTGCTTCAGTTTCATTGACCAGAGAATAACTATAAACCTCTTGCCAAGCTATATTAGCCAAAAACTGTTTGAGTCTTTTTTCAAGATCAAATAATTTTTGATCTGGGCGATCAGTGGGTATTGCTCCAGTCATTAATTGACTAGGAAGATTGTGATAGCCATAAATACGAGCAACTTCTTCGATAATATCGGCAGGAATTTCTAAATCGCTGCGGTAAGTAGGAGCAATAATTTCAAATTTTTCTTCTTGTTTTTGTTTAATGAGTTTCACCTGGCAGTCTAAATCTCGCAGAATGCTAATAACTTCAGAATTAGGGAGTTTAATACCCAAGTAATTTTCAATACTTTGATTATTCAAAATAATTTTATTAGCCTTTTTTCTATCAGGAAAATAATCATAAACTGGACTAGCGACTTTTGCTTTAGCTAATTTTTCTAGTAAATAAGTAGCGTATTTGAGGACGCGATCAGCCAAATAAGGATCAACGCTTTTTTCATTAAGTTGAGCTGCCATAGTGCGAATGGCATGAGCCATAGAAGCGTGTCTAACTTTATGGGGGTCTAGTGATTCTATCCAAAATAAAATATTTTTTGTATCTTGATCAACACCGGTGTTGAGAGTGCCTTTTACAGCTGGCAGGTCGATAATTTCTCCCGACCCACTTTCAAAAATAATTTCCCCACCAACGGTTCGGTGTATTTCTTCATCCAAAGTAACAAATTCTTTTCCTGGTTTTGCTTCTTTAATAATGATTTTGCCACCCATCTTCATAATTTTGTCGTAATCGAAAACATGGCAGGGATGGCCAAGCTCATGAGTAACATAATTACTAATATCCACAACAAGGTCATGAACATTAATTTCTACTAGCTGCAAACGGCTTTTGATGTATTGAGGACTATCTTGCTGTGTTATATCAGTTAATACCACTGCCATTACTCTTCTTATGTGGTCAGTTTCATAAATGATTTCTGGTAAAGCTAAACGTTGTTGAGGATGCTGCTGAATTTCGGGCCAGGTTTTTTTAATCATTCGGGCCGAAAAACCAGCTCTTTTGAGAATGGTGCTTGCTTCGCGCGCAATGCCTTCAATTGACATCATGTCCACTCGATTAGTACTGACTTCAATATCGTAAACAAAGTCTTTACTGCCATCAGCTAATTGAACGGTGTTGATTTTTTCAACAGAAGGCCCACTTAAAGAGAGATATTTTTGAATATCCTTTGCTTTAGTTTTTGTAGATAGATGCTCTTTAAGCCAGCTATGTGGAATTAAAATGTTCATTAATCCTTTATTTTGTGCATTATTCTTGATTTATTTTTTAAAATTGTTCCAAAAATTCTCGTTCAGCTGAATAAAAAAGACGAATATCATCAATGTTAAGACCTTGTTTAAGAGTGTAGCTACGTTCTACTCCCCAACCAAAAGCAAAGCCTCGATATTTTTTACTATCAATTCCTCCGGCCTTTAAAACATTGGGGTGGACCATGCCTGCTCCACCCACCTCATGCCAACCAGATTTGCAAAAACGACAGCTTTCTTTTTTATTATGCTTATTTTTCAAATAGCCAGTCCCGCCACAAATTTGACAGCTAAAATCTACTTCAAATGAAGGCTCAGTAAATTTAAAATGAAAAGGTCGAATACGGCTTTTAGTTTTCGCTCCAAAGAATTCTTTGGCAAAATAATCGATAGTGCCTTTAAGATGTTGGATATTAATGTTTTTATCGACAACTAAACCCTCAAATTGGTGAAACATTTGGGTGTGAGTATTATCACTTTGACGTCTGTAGCAGCGACTAATATTAATCATGCGAATAGGTAATTGACTCTTAACTCGCTCCATTTCTCTCACTTGGCCATTGGAAGTATGGGTAGTGAGCACCATTTTTCCCAATTTTGGATGGGCCGTTTGATCGACAAAAAAAGTTTCCCATTCGTCTCGAGCAGGATGATTGTCAGGCATATTGAGAGCGGCAAAAACATAATAATCCCAATCTACTTCAGGAAAGTCAGCTCTTACAAAGCCAATTCTTTCAAAAATTTGACTAATTTCTTCAATCGCTTGAGAAATTGGATGCAAGTGGCCAATGTTTTGTTTAATTCCTGGCAAACTCAGATCAAGACGTTGATGGGATTGATTTTCATTTTCTTGAATTTTATTTAGGCCCTGTTCAAGGTCAGCTTTTAATTGATTTAAAACTTGGCCAAAGTCTTTTTTTTCATCTTTTTTCAGCTTTTTAATTTGACTTGCTAATTGATTGAATAAGCCTTTTTTACCAAGATATTTAATGTTTAATTCTTCCAAACTTAAGCTATTAAGTTCTAATTGAAATTGAGCAAGTAGTTTTTGGCTTTGTTTAAGTAAATCTTGGTAATAAGACATTGCTTGATTTTCTTTCTTCTCTCTTTGTATTTTAACAGTGTTTAGCTAAATGTTGCAATTTTAGCTGTTCTTCCTTTTTTTTGACATTTTAAATTAAAAAACCCCGCTTTTTTTTGCGGGGTGTTTTTTTATAAAACTACAAAATCACTACCCCACTCTTAACTTAAAAAACTTTTGATCTAAACCGTGGCAGCGTGATAATGGTGACATATTCATAGATAATTACTGATAGTTATTTTTGGCTTTTGACAACTATTTCTTTAAAAGTATCAAAATCGCTAATAGCTAATTCACTCAAAACTTTACGATTTAGAGCAATGTCAGCTTTTTTCAGATTGTTGATAAATCGAGAATAATTAAATTGTTGGTTAATTTGTTTTAATCCAGCATTAATTCTAATAATCCAAAGCTTGCGCATGTCTCGTTTACGTAATTTACGACCAATATAAGCATATTGACCAGCATGTAAAGAAGCTTCTTTGGCTCTTTTATATAAACGACGATTAGTGCCTCGAAAACCTTTAGTTAATTTTAAGACTTTTTTGTGGCGACGACGTCTAATAGCACCAGTTTTAGTTCTTGGCATAATAACTTTCTGACAATTTAATTAAGACCGAGCATCCTTCTAATTTTTTTAGCGTAAGGGCCCTTAACTTCAACGGGAATACGGTAATTGCGAATTGCTTTTTTACTCTTATTTCTTCTTAAATGACGGCGATTTTGAATACGACGCATCACCTTACCACTGCCGGTAATATGAAAGCGACGAGCAACGCCTTTTCTAGTTTTAACTTTAATTTTTTTCATTATTTTCCTTACTTCTGTCCTCTTTGCTCAATGGCGCGAGTTGAGCTTGAAGTTTTTTGCCGACTAATCTAGGCTCAACCTCAACTCTAGCTAGATCTTCAGTATCTTGAATGATTCTAGCAAAAACTTCATAACCAGCTTCTTTATAGACAACTTGTCGTCCTTTAAAGAAAAGAGTAATTTTAACCTTGTGACCCTTAGTTAAAAAATCTTTTAACTGTTTGAGTCTGGTTTGATAATCACCCTCTCCTATGACTGGTGAGAAACGCAATTCTTTAAGATCTTGAATTTTTGACTTTTTTCGATTATCAGCTTCTTTCTTTTTTAACTGATATTTAAATTTTGACAATTCAATAATCTTAACGACCGGCGGCTTGGATTTCTCAGTAATTAATACCAAATCTTTGCCCGCATTCATCGCCTCTTGAAAAGCCTCTCGAGACGACATAATACCCAGCATTTCTCCATGTTCTGTTAAAACGCGCACTTCTGGAAAGCGAATGTTGGCATTCGCTTTCACAAATAAGTTATCTCTTTTATGTCTGTTATATTTTTTTCTGATCACCTGAGGTTTAGAATTATACTATAAATTAAACAAAAAACTAGTAAGTAATCTCTGGAAAAGATTATTTTATTCAAAGATTAAATAAAGTACAGCAATTATTATAACATGAGTTTTTGGGTAGAAAACAGATTGATTTGCTAGTCGTCATCAAGTATAATTCAGAACGTTTAGTGATCGAGCTTGTAGCTCAGTTGGTTAGAGCGCTTCGTTGACATCGAAGAGGTCAGAGGTTCGAGTCCTCTCAAGCTCACGTTTTATTATTAATAGTTTTTAGGCTTTTAGAAAATATTTATATGAGCGAGGAAAATCAAAATCAAAGTAATCTGCCCAAAAAAATAACTGAATTACCGGGAAATTATTATTTTGATGGGAACCCCAGCAGGGTTATTGACCGAGTGGCGGATTTAGCAAAATTAGATGGCGATCCTTATTCGCAAGATGAGCGCTATTTATTAGCCAGAGAAGTTTTAAGTTTTTGTCCAGTTCTCTTTTTAGACGAGTTGATTGAGGCGCTAATTTTAAACACGCAAGAAGCAATTAAAAAATTGAGGGATAAAGCCAGCCACAATGAGATTAATTTACACGTTAAAAATTATTCAGAAGAAGAAAAAAACCAAATTTCTGCCTTGGCACTAAAACTACTAAGAGAAAAAATTATTAGTGCTGATTCTGAGCAAATTTTAGCAATTTTACGTTTTGTTCAAGAATATATTAGGGTTCAAATCAGTCGTAAAGATTCGTTTGTTCAAGAAACAACTAAGCTGCAAAATGAAAAAGATCAACTAGCTGAAAAAATTCGAATTAAAGGGGAAGAATTTGTTGAAGATCAAAAGGCAGTATTTTTTGATTTTCTTCAAAAATTAAGCCAAGAAGACTTTTAAGCACCCATATTCATACCAAAGTTTTTTTCACTACTCATGGCATCATGAACATTTTTACTTTTTTTGAAATTAAAAGCCGTACCACGTCCCCGCTTACCTTTGCCCGAGACTTGATTCATCCAAGTTTTAGCACTGTGCACTTGTTGTCGGAGTAAGTTGATCCATTCACGAAGCTTATGAAAAAAATTAAAGAAACCAATGCCGCTTGCGCCAGGATCAACCACTTCTTGACTTAAAGCCATATCAATTTCTTGATCTAAAGCTTTAACGTCTTCAGCTAGCATTTTTAGTTCATCTCTGGTGGCTTTCAACTCTTCTAGATTTTTTTCAGCCTGGGCGGCAAAAATTTCATGAGTATCAACTGGGTTGATTTGATCGTGAAGTTTTTTACGTAGTGCTTCTTTTTTTTGTTGGGCTAATAGTTCTGCTTGTTTTTCCATGTCCAGTCGTCCAGCAAAATCTGGAATAAAATCTCCTCCAGTTTTACTCAAAGCTTGAGCAAAAGGATTCAGTTTTTGTTTTTGAGGCTCGCTTTTGGGCGTGTAAGAACCAACATTTTTTTCACTCTCTAGCAAAGCTCTTGCTAGAGCTCCACTTTGTTGAGATGCTTGTTTTCTGGTTGATGGGCCACTGGTATTTTGATTCAAGTTATTCATGATTGTATCGTGTTTAAAAAAAAAGGACAATAAACGCTAAAATCCCTTTTTTAATCGAACATATATTATAGGATCAAACTGATACAAAGTCAAGTTTCTACCCTGGGTAATTAAAACATAAAAATTTTAATTTTTAATTAAACTTTCAATAGTTTGGCGACGTAACAATTGAGCTTTGAAGCTATTAAGATACTGCTCATTATTAGCAATTTGATCACGAAGCTTTTCGTCTTTGATATCCGCTAAAGCTTGTTTTAGACTTTTATCATCAACTTTAATTTCTCGCTTTTTAGCAATAGCAGCTAAAATAAAATCTATTTGCAAGCGATTTAAAATTGTGCCTGCCATTTCGTTACCCAATTCTTCAAGATTAATTTGTCTTTGTTCTAGATATTTTTCGACGCTAAGCTTATAACTAGCCAATTGTTCTTTAAACTTTTCAAACTCAGCTTGGGTTTCTCGACGAAGTAATAATTCAGCAATACTAGGTCGAATATTAAGTACTAGTTCTCGCAAGATATGTTGGTAATAAATTTCTTGCTCTTGGTCTGGAGAGAGTTTTTCTAGCTTACTTTTTGGATCTTTTTGCTGATTATGTTTTTTAATAAATTGCAGAGCTGTTTTTTTACCTTCGCTTATATATTTTTCATAATTTTTTAGATCAATTTGAGGAGCTTCACAAAAATGGGCTTCAAGCACCCAATCCTCACCTTTGTTGATAGAAATCAAATGATATTCGGGGGCAGTGATGGGCTGTTTTTTTGCTTTTTTTAAATCTTCAATATACTTTTGAGGCAAAATATCTCTGAGAATACTTTCTGCAATTTTTTCTAAGGAAACTTGTTTCTCCGCAATTTTTAGAGGTACTTTGCCTTGGCGAAAACCCTCAATTTTCATTTTTTTTGCCAGATCGCTTAAAGTTTTTTGATAGGGTTTTTTTAATTCTGACCAAGGAATATTGATGCGTAGTTTGTCATTGTTAGTAATTAAAGATTTTTTAGTTTTTTGAGTTTCATTATCTTCTACTTTTTTATTTATTTTTGTTTTTGTGGAACTAGCTTGTTTTTGAGTGCTTGCACTTTTTTTACTAGCTTTTCTTGTGTTAGTTGCTGCTTTTGTCATAGGTGTGCATTATACCCTATGATTTTTAGGCTGTTTAGGGTGGAAGTTTTGGCAATTATTTAAGAATATTTTAAAAAAGCATGTAGACAAAGGGACTAATTGGAGAGGTGGTAGAAAAAACAACTAAAAAGCTTGCTCGCTTTGTTTTTCATAAATTTTGATTAATCTAATTTAGATTTGACTTAATTGTTCCATTAAGCGGCAAGTGTAACCCCACTCATTATCGTACCAAGCAATAATTTTTAAAAGATTGCCGTCAATAAGCTGCATCATTGGCAAATCTACCACTGCACTGTATTCACAAGCAATAAAGTCGCTAGACACCAAGGGTTCTTGGCTAACTGCCACAATGCCTTGATATTGATCTTTGGCTGCCTCTGTAAAAACTTGCTTAATGTCTTCTAAGTTACTTGCCTTACTCAAAACAAAAGTAATATCAGAAATAGAAACAGTTGGAGTTGGGACGCGAATAGCTAGGCCATCAAATTTATTTTTCAGGCTTGGAATAATATCAGCTGTTGCTTTAGCAGCTCCAGTTGAGGTGGGCACTAAATTAATAGCTGCTGCTCGAGCGCGGCGCAAATCTTTATCGTGAGAATTGTCGTGTAAATTTTGATCACTAGTATAAGAATGAATAGTAGTTAAAACAGCTTTTTCAATGCCAAAATTATCTTGAATAATTTGAGCGATTGGTGCCACACAATTGGTGGTGCAAGAAGCATTAGAAAAAATATTTTTATTAAGATCGACTTCATTAACACTAATAACACCAGTACTAATAAGGCCCTCAGGATCTTCTTTGCCCGGAGCAGATAATAAAACTTTTTTTGCTCCTGCCTCTAAGTGTAAAGCTGCCTTTTTGGCTTTATTAAATGCGCCGGTAGCTTCTAAGACACTATAAACTTCATATTTTTCCCAAGGAATTTTTGCTGGATCTCGCTGCGCAGTAATTAAAATTTTATGCTCATCAACGATGATGTAACCTAATTCAATTTCTCCGTCACTTAATTTTTTGACTTTTTTAAGTTCTTCAAAACGAATTACTTCACCAAAAGTTCCATAAACACTGTCATATTTAAGTAGTCTAACCCAACCCTCCAAATCCATTGATCCAGAAGTGTTGATTACTTTTAAATTAAGATCTTGACGGTGTTTTGTAAACCAAATTCGAAAAGCAAGACGACCAATTCGACCCAGTCCATTAATGGCGAAATTTTTCATAGGCAGTTTTCTTTTAATATTTTAAATTTTTTTATTAGATTAAGTAAATTAAAGTCAGTAAAGCAAATTAAACTAATTTGGTTTTTACATCATTGGCCACGTAAGTGCCAATATCTTCGCCATCTACAGCTTTTGCTAAATTATGTTCTTTAAACAAATTAAAGACCATCATCGGCATATTGTTTTCTTTACACATGGCTAGTGCGCCGGTGTCCATAACTTGCACTTCTTCTTTTTCAATAGCATCTTTAAAAGTCATGGTTTTAAAACGCTTGGCATCAGGAAATTTTAACGGATCTTGTTCATAAATACCATCAACTTTAGTGGCTTTCATCAAAACATCACAATGTAATTCTAAGGCGTGTAGAGCTGCTCCCGAATCAGTGGTGACATAGGGCATGCCTGTGCCAGCTACTAGAATTAATACACGACCCTTTTCTAAATGGCGAATTGCTTTGTTGCGAATGAAACTTTCACTTACGGCTGGCATGGTTAGAGCCGATTGGGTGCGTACTTGTACCCCAACCTTTCTTAAAGCATCCTGGAGAGCTAGACCGTTCATGACTGTAGCTAACATACCCATATAATCAGCCGTAGCTCGATCAATTCCATTTTTGGAGGCGCTTAGGCCACGGAAGATATTACCACCGCCAATAACAATCGCAATCTCTGTATTTTTGTCCACCACTTTTTTGATTTTTTCAGCCATTACTAAAACAGCTTTAGGATCTATACCAAATTCTCTATCACCCAGGAGAGATTCTCCACCAATTTTAAGCATAATTCTTTTGAAACGTTTTTCTCCCATAAGTTTTCCTTTATTTTCTTTTATTATTTATAGTTTAATAAACTTCTTTTTGAAACGCAAGAATTTCCAGCGCCAATTTTCTGCTAAATTATAAATTTTATAAATTGGATAATTGTAAACCAAATCATAAGTGCCAATATGTTCAATCAATTGGCCGCCATAGCTGCGTTTAAAACGATGAAAACCGAACCAAGGATCTTTGGGATCGGGATTGGGTCCTAGCGCTCCCCACATGTCGAATGATTGGCATTTTTGCTTTTGACCAAAACGAATAGCCTCCCACATCATTAAATTACTGGCCATGAGTTCGCGATGCTTACTACTGGAAGCTCCATAGGGGTAATAAAGCACATTATTAAACACAAAAAGAACCCAAACCACTAAAATTTGATTTTCGTAGCTGGCTTTTAAAATATGCATAATATTACTGCCTTTAAAAATTTGCCACATTTGGCGAAAATATTCAGGTGAATGAGCATAAAATGCTTGTCTTTTGGTGGTTTCTTCTAAAATTTTTAAATAATCTTCTAAACCCTGCTCACTACTATCTTCAAAAACTTTGACTCCTTTTTTCATCGCAAGACGGGTGTTATAACGAGTTTTACTGGTCATTTTAGCCAGCAATTCTTCTTCTGAAAGATTAAGATCAAGATAGAAAGTAAAACGAGTAAACAGTGATCGTCCTTCTTCA
>JAAZKO010000034.1 GCA_012799795.1 Minisyncoccota bacterium
CAGTAATTGTAATTTCTGATTTTGTCATTTTAATGAATGGGCATTATAACAGTTTTAGTTCAGCAATTTTGTCTCTGATAATTGCTGCTAGTTCATAGTCTAAATCACTAGCTGCTTTGTTCATTTGTAAGCGTAATTGTTTAACTAATTTAACTTTCTCATCGGGTGTTAGATTTTGCGCATCTATGGCGGTTAAGTTGAGTCGGGATCGTTTACTAATTTGTAAATAAATGGCTTTTTGATTCTTGTTTTTTTGTGTTCGATTAATATCTTTTTGCCATTCATCTCCATCTTTTTCTCTTTGCAGTAATTTTTCTCTAATGGGTTTATTAATACTGCTTGGATCAATATTGTTTTGTTGATTGTATTTAAGTTGTTTTTGGCGGCGGCGCGCAGTTTCGTCAATAGCTCTCTGCATTGACTGAGTCACCTTATCAGCGTATAAAATTGCGAGACCATTGATATGACGCGCCGCCCTCCCAATGGTTTGAATTAGCGCAATGTCGTTTCTTAAAAAACCCTCTTTATCTGCATCTAAAATGCCAATTAAACTAACTTCAGGAAGATCTAAGCCCTCTCTCAACAAATTAATACCAACTAATACGTCGTAGGTGCCACTGCGCAAATCATCCAAAATGTCGTTACGATCTAAGGTATCAATATCGGAGTGTAAATAGGCTACTTTAGGCAATTTTTTAGCTTTTTTCTTTAGCAATTTATTAACCTTTTTAGGGTCATTTAAATAATCAGTCAAAGCCTCAGCCATTTTTTTAGTGAGTGTTGTAACCAAAGTTCTTTCACCTTGCTCTACTCTTTTGACAATTTCTCTAATTAAATCTTCGATTTGATTCTGGCTAGATCTTACTTCAACTTGTGGATCAACTAAACCAGTTGGCCTAATTAATTGTTCCACCACTTCTCCTTGGCTCTGATTAATTTCCCAAGGTTTTGGGGTGGCCGATAAATAAATAATTTGCTGTTGTCTTTCCAAAAATTCATTAAAGTTGAGTGGCCGGTTATCCATAGCACTGGGTAAACGGAAACCATATTCGATCAATGTTTCTTTACGAGACCTGTCGCCAAAGAACATGCCTTTAATTTGAGGAATAGTCATGTGGCTCTCGTCGATGATGGTGAGAAAAGACTTTTTTTTAAATTTTTTTTGATTAAAAATTAAATAATCAATTAAGGTATAAGGAGGTTCCCCCGCTTGACGTCCATCAAAATAACGAGAATAGTTTTCGATACCGTTAACAAAGCCAAATTCTTCAATTCTTTCCAAATCGTAATTAACCTTTTGTTGTAAGCGATAAGCCTCCAAACTTTTTCCGATATTTTTTAACTCTTCAACTCTTTTTACTGTATCTTGGCGAATTTCTTGCAGAGCCTTCTTTTGACTTTTTGGATCTAGTAAATAATGTTTTGCTGGATAAATAACGAAATGTTTACGTCTTTTTCCCCCACTTGCTAAAGGAATTTTTTGGCCAGAAATTGGATCAATTTCGTCAATTTTTGTAATTTGATTGTTTAAAGTATCAATGCGGATGGCGATGTCACTGTAAGCTGGCCAGAGCTGAATAAGATCTCCTCTGAGACGATAAGTGCCACGTTCCAAATCAGTACTGCTGCGTTCATATTGCAAATTACTTAATTGCAAAAGCAAAGTTTTGCGCTCAATAAGTTCGCCCTCAACAATTTCTAAGATAAATTTACCATACTCAGCCGGAGAGCCTAAGTTATAAATACAAGATACTGAGGCGACAACAATGTTATCTGGTCTAGTTAAGAGATTGGTGGTGGTTGCCAAGCGTAATTTATCAATTTCATCATTAATCATTGCCTCTTTTTCAATATAGGTGTCGCTGCTTGGCAAATAGGCCTCAGGCTGATAGTAGTCATAATATGAAACAAAATAGGAAACAGCACTTTTTGGAAAAAAATCTCGCAGTTCTTGATAAAGCTGTGCTGCTAAAGTTTTATTATGAGCAATGACCAAGGTTGGTCTCTGAGTTTGTTCAATAACATTGGCAATGGTAAAGGTTTTTCCTGAACCAGTGACTCCTAAAAGGACTTGGTTTTTTTTACCCTGTTTAATACTGGCACTCAATTGCTCAATTGCTTGAGGCTGATCTCCGGTTGGCTGGTATTTGGCTTGAAGTTTAAATTTCATTTTTTAATTAGATTAAACAAAAATAAGACAACCTTCCATTATACCTTATATTTTTAAACTCCTAGGCTTTGGGCGTGAGGGCTTGCGAGTAAATTTCTAAATTTTAGTTTGTCTAATACTTGGGCTTTTAGTATAATGTGCTAGTTAAATAAGCGAGAATTAATTTAATTGCTTTTTAAGCGTCGGTAGCTCAGCTGGATAGAGCAACTGCCTTCTAAGCAGTAGGTCGTGGGTTCGAATCCCACCCGACGTACGCTTTGTTATAATGCAAAGTCAAAATAGGTGGCTGTAGCTCAGCTGGTTAGAGCGCCGCTCTGTGAAAGCGGAGGTCGCGGGTTCAAGTCTCGTCAGCCACCCCAATTTATTTAAAATTAAAATTTTTTTAGCTATAATTTATGATTCCCACTACTGAAAATGACATTAGAAAAGATAATCCAGCTAAAGAAGCAAATTATCACGAATCTTTAAAAGATCAGTTACGTATTAGTGCTGAAAAAAAGATTAAGGGGGTTTTTCTGGCAAAAACTCGTTCAATTAATTTGATAGTTGATCTTTTTTTAAACGACATCCCAATGGGATTTGAAATAGATCATACTTTCTCTTTTGAAGAACTATATGTACTAAAAGAATTAGGTTTATTAGATGTTTTAAACAATTTGCAAAAAGGCGAGCAGCAACATATTCAGACTGAGGAAATTGATGCGGAACTCAAACAATATTCTTCCTACGGTTTTAGTTTATCCTTATTTGCTGTTAAAGATTTGGATGAGAAAAAACAAAAATTAACAGAACAGTTAGAACAGGGTTCTTTTTTTAAAACATTTTCTCAATTGAGTGAGGGTCATAAACCAGGAACAATGAGCAAATCTACGGAAAAATTTTTAAAGTTTTCTGATGATTTTTTACTCAATGCAGTTTGTTTTTCGCGTTTCAACCTTTTACCAACGGGTTATAGTTATGCTTATCAAGCAGAAAAATTATCTTTAGAAGAATGGGCAAAAAGTACTTTACTAAAGACTTGTCGTGAAGCTGCTATTTATAATGAGAAGCATGAGATTTTAAAAATTACTTTTGTTTTGGCCAAGGGAGTTGAATTAAATTTATTGCCAATTGGTGACTCAATAGTAAATGACGATAATTTATTGGATGCTGATTGGCAATTAGCAATTAGTAGTTCATTAGAGCCAAATATGTTGGAGGTAGCCAATCAAAGTAATGATTCTAGATGTGAAGCCTTTATCAATCGACCGACTGGTGAAATTTTAATTGAAGCCCTAAATTCTGCAAAACTAAAATTTAGTAAAGATTTTGAGCTTTTTTTAATTGAAGGCAGAAGTCAGGGTTTTACTGATCGTTTTGGAGGGCCGTACACACAAATCAGTCGGGTTTTAGCAAAAATTTTGTGGTCGGGCGATATGAGCAAAATTAAATCAATATTTGTTAATCAAAAGAATGAAATGCCGGATGTTAAAGAATTAAGATTGTTAGCAGAATATCCCAATCAAGACAATGCTTTATGTGCTTTGCAAGCAATATTAATGCAATTAATAGATAAAACTGTTGATGATCAAAGCAGTGATATCACCGCAACTTCAGACTCAATTGGAGTGAGAGACGGAGCTTGTTTTGATGTGACTTCTTATTTTTGTCAAGCTTTCCAGTGCGGCAATCTTTATCAGAAAATTATTAATGGTAAAAGATTTCTTATAAAAACTTGTGGCAGCCACACTTTAATCAATCTCACTCCTGTTTGGTTTAATGGCATAGAGCTACCAAAAGGAAGTTTATTTACTACGGTGAACAATGATGAATTTGCCTTCTTGCGTCTAACGCCATTTACTTTTGATAATCGAGAAGACATGGTATCTGCTTTTGGTACAGAAATAATTAAGGCTGAAGAGGGTGGTGACAACGTGTTGTCTGTAGTCAATTATATTGATAGAGTCGTTGTTTAATAATTTATTTTTTAAGACCTATAAATTGTGTTAAACTAAGCTCATTATTAATTAATTAAAAACTATGAAAACAAAAATCAATAAAATGGATTTTTTAGTTGCCTTGTATATTACTTGTCTTGCTCTAGCAGAAATAATGAGCATGAAGACCATTCCTTTATTAAAAATATTTGCTTATCAATTAAATGTTAGTGTGGGTATTTTTGTTTTTCCAATTCTTTTTGCTATTAACGACGTTATTACTGAGGTAAAAGGTAAAGCTCGAGCTAAGCAATTAGTTTATACCAGTTTGATTATGGTGGCTATCATTATGGTTTATTCAATTTTTGTGACATGGTTGCCTGAGTCAGCCAGATTTAGGGATGGTGAAGCCTACAATCTAGTTTTTGCCAAAGCAGCCAGAATTTCTTTAGCTAGCTTGGTGGCATTTATTATTTCTGGCCTATTAGATGTGGCCATTTTTCATCAGATAAAAGTTAAAACTAAAGGCAAAATGTTGTGGTTGCGTAGTAATCTTTCCAATTTTATTTCACAGTTATTAGATACTTTTATTTTTGCTAGCATTGCTTTTTATTCATTTCAAGACGGGTTAAGTTCAAATTTTAGTTTTATTCTAAGCATTGTTATCCCCTATTGGTTATTAAAATGTTTTATGTCGGTGGTGGAAACACCTTTAACTTATTGGGGTGTTAAGTGGTTGGGTAAAAAATAATTGCTTTGTTAAAGTGGCAAACTATATAATGAAAATCTATGAAGAATAAAACTATAAAAGTAGGTTTTGATTTGGATGGTGTATTGCTTTATAACCCAGCTAGAATTCTTAGACCAATTATTTCCTTAATGAAAAAGAAAAAGGTAATTTTGCATCGTGATCAGTTGGAGTTTTATGTCCCAGAACCAGGCTTGGGGCAATTTTTTTGGGAATTGCTACATAAATCTAGTGTGTGGATGGCTCCAGGTTTTGAGCAAATCGAAGAATTGAAAAGACAAAAGTTAATTGAACCATATTTAATCACTGGCCGTTTTGGTCATTTGCAAAAAGATTATTTGAAGTGGAAAGAAAAAATGAGAGCTGATCAGCTCTTTGTAAAAAGTTTTATGAATGATAATGATGAACAACCCCATCTTTTTAAAGAGAGATTAATCAAAGAATTGGAGCTCGACGTTTTTATTGAAGACAATTGGGATATTGTGCAATATTTGGATCAACGGTTTAGTCGATCAATTAATCAAAAAAAATCAGTAAAAATTATTTGGCTGAGCAATGTTATGGATTTTAAAATTAATTACCATGCAAAGGCCAATAGTTTAAAACAAGCCATATCACTTATTAATTTTAAGCAAGATAAACCATGAAAAAAGTCACGATTTTGAGTGATTTTTATCCTCCTCATTGGACTGGTATTTCTAAATCTGTTTCATATATAGTTGATGCAATTGAAAAGGAATTTTTAACAACAGTGTTAACTGTTCAATTTGATAAAAAATTACTTTTGAAGGAAAAGCGTAAACACTCAATGATTAGACGCTTTCCCAAACTTTTTTCTGTGAGTAGAGCTCAATTTTCTTTATCACTTCTTTGTTATTTTGTAAAAAACATTAATCAAGTGGATATTGTTTTAATTAATTCCCCATCAATTCATATTTTACCCATTAGTTTAATTAGTAAAATTTTCAAAAAAAAATTATTAATTTTTCATCAAGGAGATCTGATTTTACCCAATGGATTATTTAATTACTTAATAGAGAAGCTTTTTGATTTAGCAAGTTTGATCAGTTTTGCTCTTGCCGATCAATTGGCTACTTATACTGATGACTATGCCAAAAATTCTCGACTACTGAGTAAATTTCCAAAAAAAACTACATTTTTCATTCCTCCACCACCCTATTTTGTTCAAAACAAAAATGATAAGAAATCAGACAGTAAATTAAAAAATAAATTAAAAAAATTAAAAAAACAAAAAATGTTTCTAATTGGCTTTGCTGGAAGGTTTGTTGAAGAAAAGGGTTTTGATGTTTTATTAAAAGCTGCTATCAAACTTAGTAAAAAAAGAAAAGATTTTATTTTAGTTTTTGCTGGTGAAACCGATATTAGTTATGAAAAAACTTTTTTCAAAGAGCAGGTCTTAATTAATAAATTAAAAAACAATTTAGTTTTTTTAGGCTTATTAAATG
>JAAZKO010000035.1 GCA_012799795.1 Minisyncoccota bacterium
ACTCGACCTTAGCCCCTTTAACAATTGGCTGACCAATTTTTCTCTTATCTTCATCAACTAGCAACAGCACATCGCTGATCGAAAATTTATCGCCTTCATCTTTATCTAAACGGTCGACGGTAATTTGATCACCTTCACTAACCTGAAATTGCTTACCTTGTAATTGAATAATTGCGTATTTCATAACGATTTGTGATTATAACATATCCGAAACTTATTGAAAGATTGAGCTCGGCGTTTTCTCTCCCTCTAAAAGAATGCTTTGCACTAAAGCTAAACTAAAAAACAAAGCTAAAATACTGCTCCCTCCATAAGATAAAAAGGGTAGCGTAATACCGGTAATCGGTAATAAGGCTAAATTCATCCCAATGTTAATCAAGATTTGGGTTAAAAACATAGTAAAAATAGTCAAGATATAAAGTTTTTTGCCACGATTTTCTTCGAAATAAATCAAATATAAGAGAAAACTTAATAAAGCAAAATAGAGCCCTAAAATTAATAATGAACCTAAAAACCCCCATTCTTCAACAAAAGAAGCAAAAATAAAATCTGTTTGTCTTTCTGGCAAGAATTTTAAATGAGACTGAGTTCCTCGACCCAACCCTTGACCCCACAATTGCCCAGCCCCCACCGCAATTACCGATTGACGAGCATTGTAAGCCGCACTGCTTTCTTGGCGGAAATCACTGCTTAAACTCCTTTCTGGACTAATAAAAAGTAAAAAGCTAGTTAAACGAGACTTTTGATAATCAGCCAAAACAAAAAACCATGCCGCTGTAATACTAATAACTATTAAAGAGAGAAAAACAGTAATTTTCTGCCAACCCAAACGATTAAAAAATAAAAATACCAAGAGAGCAATTAAATAAATGATGGCGGTACCAAAATCTGGCTGTAAGTTAATCAGTAAAGCGGGCAAAAAAATAATCGCTAAAATTTTTACTGTTTCAGACCAAGATAGAGTTTTTTCTTGAGCAGTTTGATATTGCCTTTTAAAACGACTAGATAAAAATAATGCAGTAATGGGAATTGCTAATTGCGATGGCTGAAAACGCAAGCCAAAAGGTAGTTCTACCCAGGCCACAATTCCTCTAGTCGCCCGACCCCAAATTAATAAAGCTAATAAAATTAAATTTAAAGCCCAGTACATGTGGGGACTAAGTTGCCACCAATAGGCCAAAGAAATTCTTGAAAGAATAAGAAATAAGAAAAAACCCAATAAATATGCTGTTAGTTGAATATTAAGTAAATCCGGCGCAATACTTTTCAAAGTCACTAGAGCAACAATCATTAATAAAAACAATAAGCTAGCTAAAAAATATTTTCTCACTCCTCCAGACTAAAACAAAGTTCTTTGTTTTTCAATGATTATTAAATTTTTAATCTTCAACTTGATCTTTAAGACCCTCAATTTTCGCTCGAATTAATTGAGTATTAGTCTTCTCTTCAATCATGTTGGTGAATTGATTTGGCCAGGTTTTTAAATAAGCCGACACTTTATCATCAACTTTTAAACCTGCTTTTTTGCGCCAATTTTGAATGCGTCGAACGATTTGGCGAGCTGTCCCTTCCGCCTCTAGATCCGCACTTAATTCAAGATCAAAAACTGCACTTAAATCTTTTTCATTTTCTTGACCCCACAAAATTTCTTTAACATTTAATTCTTGTTTTAAAATAGCGCTCAGTTCTGTGTTATTTTTGAAACTGGCTGCTTTATTGAAAGTAATAGATGCTAGGGGCTGACGCAAGGGCACTTGAACACTTTTGCGTTGAGCGTGGCCCAATTCAACCAACTGTTTTAATTCGCGCATTTCTGCCTCTAGTTTCTTATCTTGATAAAAATCAAGAATCTTTGGGTAGTCGCTAAGATGAATCGATTTGCCCTCTTTGTTTAACTGCTGATAAACAAGTTCAGTGAAAAAAGGAACTATCGGCGCAAATAGCTGGGCAGAAACAGTTAGAACACTGGCAAAAACTTGGCTTGCTTCTTTGCTGTCATCATTTTTGAAACGTTCCCTAGAAAGTCTTAAATACCAAGTTGAAAGATCATTAATAAAAGGTGCTATTAGGCGAGTGGCCCGCATAACATCAAAATTATCTAAATAATTAACTAGTTTTTTTTGTAAAGTAGTGAGTCTGGATAATAACCATCGATCTAAGACATGACTAATTTCTTTTTCTTGCTCAAGATCTAGTTTATCAAAGTTCTGATCGGCAAAAGTTTGATAAAAAGCCAAAATATTCCACCAAATTAAGAAAATTCGTCGGCGAATATCAGCCACTTCCTGTTCCTCAAAATTTAAGGTTTCGGCTTTAACTGCTGCTGAAGATAGTAAATATAAGCGTAAACTATCAGCTCCATATTTATCTAAAATTACTTGTGGCTCAGGATAATTATTTAAACGCTTGCTCATCTTTTTGCCATCACTAGCCATAATTAGACCAGTACACATGACGTTTTCAAAAGCGCTAGTGTTAGCCTTATTTAGGCTGGACTCAAATTTATCATTTGACATGCTTAGCGCAGTAGCTAAAACATGCAAGGTATAGAACCAACCTCGAGTTTGATCTTGACCCTCAGAAATGAAATTAGCTGGAAAATTTTTTTCAAATAATTCTTGATTGGCAAAAGGATAATTAAATTGCGCATAGGGCATTGCTCCAGATTCAAACCAACAGTCTAAAACCTCTGGTAAGTGTCGATAGATTTTGCCATCTTTTTCAATTAGGATTTCATCAACAAATTCTTTATGTAAATTATTAATCTTCTGGCCAGATAATTTCTCAAGTTCATCAGCGCTGGCTACACAAATTAAATCTCCGTCTTCACTTTGCCACAGAGGTAAGGGAGTTCCCCAAAAACGATTGCGCGATATTGCCCAATCTCTCGCTTCAGCCAACCAATTGCCAAAACGACCATCTTTAATATGAGCCGGTTGCCAATTAATTGCTTGATTATTTTTTAACAATTCTTCTTTGAAGGCACTAACTTCGACAAACCAAGAGCTAGTCGCATAATTTAGCAGCGGTGAATCACAACGCCAACAATGAGGATAACTATGAGTGATTTGTTTTTTGGCAAATAATAAATCTTTTTTAGCCAAATAACGAATAATTTCTACATCTGTGGCCTGAGGTTGATCTTTCGCCTTGACCTCCATACCAGCAAAATCTGTCACTGCTTCGATAAAACGACCACTAAAATCTACATGCTGAATAAAAAGTTTGCTTTTCGCATGATTATCTAACTGTGAAAAGTTGAGTAAACTCTCTCCTAATTGATAATCGTCTTCACCAAAAGCGGGAGCAATATGGACAATGCCTGTGCCCTCGTCTAAATTCACAAACTGAGCAGCCTGAACGCTAAACAATAGCTTTCTGGCTTCAATAGGCAAATCTAGATCTTCTTTTAAATTAGTAAAATAAGGAAAAATTGGCTGATAATTCAAGCCTATTAATTCTTGACCCTTAACAGTTCTTATTACTTGATAATCTTGATCAACAAAGACCTCAGTTAAACGAGCTTTAGCTAAATAATATTTTTCATTCTTAGCTTTGCTTTCAACTAGGACGTAATCTAAATCGGGATTAACTGCTAAAAACATGTTGCCGGGTAAAGTCCAGGCAGTAGTTGTCCAAGACAAAAAATAAGTATTTCCATCGTCATTTAATAATTTGAATTTTGCAGTCACCGCCAAATCTTTTACTTCTTGATAGCCTTGGGTAACCTCAAAATTAGAGAGCGGGGTACTGCAACGAGGACAAATGTGCATCACTTTATGGCTTTGATAAATCAGACCTTTTTTATAAAGCTCTTTGAATACCCACCAAACACTTTCCATATAAGTTTTATCCATGGTTTTGTAGGCATTTTTCATATCAATAAAACGACCAATTCGCTTGATAGTTTTTTCCCAATCTTTGGCATAAGTTAAAACTCGTGCTTGGCAGGCCTGATTAAAAGCAGCTACACCAAAATCTTCGATAGCTTGTTTATCTTTCAAATTTAGTCCTTTTTCTATTAGATTTTCGATGGGCAAACCATGACAATCCCAGCCCCAAACACGTCTAACATATTTGCCTTTCATCGTTTGATAACGAGGAATCAAATCTTTAATCATCGATTGCATTAAGTGACCATAGTGAGGTAAGCCCGTAGCAAAAGGTGGCCCATCATAAAAAGAAAAATTTTCGGCATTCTCTCGTTGTTTTAATGATTGCTCAAAAACCTGTTCATCTTCCCAAAATTGCAAAATCTCTTCCTCTAACTGCGCCAGGTTGGGAGTTTTTCTAAAATCTTTACTCTTAAGTTTTGTCATTTTTCCTTTTTTATACAAAAAAACCCTAATAAAAATCGTTACTTAACGACTTTAATAAGGCTTGCTAAAAAGCAAAGGTACCAGCCCCATTGCTACTCAATTTTGACTCTCACGCGGTCGTTGCGGCTTGTTCTACTTTTGTCTTTTCAGACAATTTCTTCAAGCACCTCGCTAAACGATAATTTAGCTCTAGCGGTGTCCTTGTTAATAACTACATTATAACAGAAAAGATTAAGTCTCGCTAAAAAATTAATAATCAAGAAAATTATTTTTGTCTCAAGAAAGCCGGCACCTCAAACTCACTAAATTCATCATCGCCTTCTGCGTCTTCTTTTTTATCAGACTGGTCTGCTTCTTTTTGTTTATTGTCCTTCTTTAAATTGAATAAGGCACTGCGGATAAAAGGATTGTTGCTTTCAGCTTTTTCTTCTTTTTTTGGTTTGCGGTCAGCGACAGTCTGTGGTTGAGTGAAAACCTCAGGAGCACGATCAATTTTATTGTCTTCAATTTCTTCTTCTGTCGTATTTTGTACAGCTGGAGATCCACCGTGTTTTCTTTTTGATTCTCGACCATAAGCGCCAAACAGAGCTCGAGGACCTGTACCAGTATAGTTGTCATTAAAACCAGTAGCAATAACACTAATTTTAATCTTAGAACCCATGTCATCATCGATGGTGGCGCCAAAAATAATATCTGCGTCACTATCAGCACTATCAGCAATGATAGATGAAGCGTCTGAAACCTCAGTCATAGTCATGTCTGGACCACCGGTGACATTGTATAGAATACCCTTAGCTCCATTGATTGATACTTCCAAAAGGGGAGAAGAGATTGCCATTCTAGCTGCCATTACAGCCCGATCTTCCCCAGAAGCCTCACCAATGCCCATTAACGCCGTACCAGAATCCGACATGATGGTTTTCACATCAGCAAAATCAACATTAATCATTCCTGCCACCATAATTAGATCGGAAATTCCCTTTACTCCTTGACCTAAAACATTGTCAGCTAAACGGAAGGCGTCAATAAAAGTCATCTTTTTATCAACTACCTCCAACAAGCGCTGATTGGGAATAACAATTAAGGTGTCAACCATGTCAGTTAAATATTCAATGCCCTCTTCAGCAGTTTGCATTCTACGTACTCCTTCAAAGGCAAAGGGTTTAGTGACTACTGAAACGGTCAAGGCCCCCGTTTCCTTAGCAATTTCTGCAATAATCGGTGAAGCTCCAGTACCAGTGCCTCCACCCATTCCTGCGGTGATAAAAACCATGTCGGTATCAAATAATAATTCTTTAATTTTTTCTCGACTTTCTTCGGCTGCCGTACGACCAACTTCCGGATCAGCTCCAGCACCCAAACCTCGAGTAAAGTTGCTGCCAATTTGTAGTTTAGTTTCAGCCTTGGAAGTTAAGAGAGCTTGAGCGTCAGTATTAATGGAAATAAATTCTACACCCTTAATTTCTTTGGAAAGGATCATTGAATTAATGGCGTTGTTGCCGCCACCGCCTACTCCAACAACTTTAATTTTAGCGAAGGTAGTATTAGAAGGTTTAACTAGTGCCATAGGTTCTTATATAGCTATTATTTATATCAAACTATCACAATCAAATTAACTGATTTTAACATAAAAGTAAACTAGTAAACAGCGCTTTTAAAAAAAACATTTATGGAAAAATTTTCTTGAACAAAGACTTGGCTCTTTCCGTAGCTCCTAAAAAAAATTCGCTTGATAAAATTTTCTTTAAATTTAAAGGAAAATCCCCAGTACTCGTAGCGCTAATATTACCTTGACGTTTGGCGTAAGCTAAGAGCCCAAGAGCCACAGCAAAATTAGCTTGCTTAATATCATCCGTCAAACCTAAAATATTACTCGGCTTAGCTAATCTAACCGACATTTTAGTGCTGTAACGAGCTACATCAACCAAATTATAAGTCAGTGCGCCACCGCCAGTGACCACTATTCCAGCTGGTAATTTATTTTCATCCAACAAGCCAGCTTTCGCCAATTCTTCTAAAACTAAGGCAAAAATTTCTTTAATTCGTGGTTCCATAACAACATCAGTAACAAATTTTCGAGAAATAGGGTCGTGACTGCTAATACCTACTTTTTCTGGATCAAGCAAATCAAATTTCTTTTTACGTTTAGTAAATTCAGTTTTTGATTCTCCTGGCAAGGGGACTAGTTTTATCTCTTCATCGCCACTTAAATAAAGTTTTAGCCTCTCAGCATCTTCTAGCGAAATGCGCAAACCTGAAGCAATGTCTTGAGTAATATATTTAGCTCCAACTGGAAT
>JAAZKO010000036.1 GCA_012799795.1 Minisyncoccota bacterium
GAAGTTTATTTTCAACATCGTCAATTTCTGCTTGAATTTCTTCCAAGGTTTCTAAAATTAAAACAATTCGGTCTTGGGTGGTGCCAGCCTCAAAACTACCTTCTCCTTTAAAACCCAAGATATCACTATATGGGAGGAGAACATTAACTACTTGTTCTGCTAAAGCAACCCCTTTGTGAGCCATGATAAAAACAATTTCTCCATCGCTATAATAACGACGAGCAATTGGCAGATATTGGTAAACTTTTAAGGCGTGATATTCACTATTTAAAGCAGTCAAATTTTCTTTAACAGCCTGAATTTTGTCTGGTAGAGCTGGTAAATTTTGGGTTTTAGCTAAATCCAAACTTTCCATAGCCAAAACTTTAGTGGAATTAGCAAGATTAGTCATCCGGCGCAAACGGAAATAGCTGTAACTGAGAAGAACAGTAAATAAAAGCGCAAAAATAAAGATAATAATTAATAAAATCTTTTGCCAGCTTTTTAAATGCCAGTTTTTTAAACGACAGCTTTCAAAATGCCAGCGTTTTTTTCTTTTCTCGGGGTCGGCTAATTGAGTTTGCTTCTCATCAAACAATTGTTCAACACTAGTAAAATCTTGCATAAATTACAGTATAGCAAATTACCACTTAGAAAGCATCGCTTTTGGAGTTTTAAGCAAGATGGCCAGATCTTGACGAATAGATCGATTTTTCGCGTAATTTGAATCGATTGACGCTCTTTGTTTAAAAGGAATTTCATTACGGCCACTAGTCTGCCAGGGTCCAGTAATACCCGGTTTAACTGAAAGAATATCTTTAACGTATTTTTTCGTTTCTGGATATTTTTCAGTTTGCTCTTTTAATTCTTTCTTTACATAAGCTCGAGGGCCAACAATGCTCATCTCTCCTCGAAAAACATTGAGTAACTGAGGAAATTCATCAATGGTAAAAGCCCGTAAAAAACGACCTAAACGAGTAATGCGTGGGTCATCCTTAGCGGCAATTTTCCAATCATTGCTTTTAAACTTATCTAATAACTCATGATTTTTACGATGTAAAATTTCATCAGCATTTTGCACCATGCTACGAAATTTAAACAAATCAAATTCTTTGCCACCTTTACCAACACGACGGTGTGAGAAAAAAATAGGTCGTCCAGAATCAATAATAATCAAAATGGGGACGATGATCCAGAAAGGAGAAAAAAGAATTAATAAAAAGCTAGCTACTGTCAAATCTAGTACACGTTTTTTAGATTCATAAGTCATAATTTATTTCTAAGTAATTATTTTAATATTTTAGAGATACTCTTTTCTATCCTCTTCTTTAAGCTGATTAACTAACTTTTTAACATCTTGAGCATTATCTTTGGGACAAATTAATAAAACTTCTTTAGTATCAACAACAACCAAATTTTTAACACCATAAAGAGCTATTAAACGATGGTTGCCATGAATTAAATTGCCGTAGGCTTTTTGAGTAAGAATTTGCACATCTTGATCTTCTCCAAGCACCACATTCCCCTCATTATTTTTTTTGCCTAGTTGATAAACCACTTTCCAATCGCCGACATCGTTCCAGCCAAAATCTCCGGGAATTAATACTAAATTATTCGCTTTTTCGCTGATAGCATAATCAATTGAAGTGGCTTCTGCATTTTGGTAAATTTCTTTGATAGCTTGATGAAACTGAGCAACGCTTAGTTTCTCCAGGTGCTTAGTTAACTTGTGCATCTGGGACATATGTTTACTAAAACTTTTTTGAATGGCTTTAGCAGACCAAACGTACATATTGGCATTCCAAAAATAACGCCCTGTGGAAATAAAGGCCGCCGCTGTGGCTAATTTGGGTTTTTCCGTAAAGCTATCAACTTTGAATAAGCTTAGATCTCGATCCAGTTTTTTAATTTCTTTACCCGCTTTGATATAGCCAAAAGCACTTGTGGGATAAGTGGGGGTAATGCCAACGGTAACTAAATACAGATGTTTTTCAGCTGTCATGACTGCTTTATTCATCACTCGATCAAATTCTTTTAAATTGCTTACGATATGATCTGAAGCGGCATTAATAATGACAGCATTTTTATCTTTGCTTTTGGCATAGAGAGCGCCGACTAACATTGCGAGAGCTGTATCTTTTTTGCTTGGTTCAGCAATAATATTTTCTTTAATGACTTTAGGCAATTGTTTATTCACTTCTTTAACATATTTTTGATTAGTGACGACAATGATGTTTGACCAGTCTACTAAGCGATTAATGCGCTCGGCAGCAATTTGCATCATGCTTTTTTCACCAGTTAATTTAAGGAATTGCTTGGGATAATTGTCCCTAGATTTTGGCCAGAGTCTAGTGCCGCCACCACCAGCTAATAAAACGGCGTAAAGGTGTTTATTGTTGTTCATCAAATTTCTTTCTATAGGCGGTTTCTAATTGTCGATTAAATCTTCTTAAAAAATGACTAGTATCGTATTTTATAGCGTTTTTGGTCAAAATTTCCAGGTCAAAATCTGTCGCTTCTAAAATTTGCATTTTTTGACAAAGTTCTGCAACGTATTGTTCGCTTTGCTCTTCACGCATAATCTCGGGTTAATTCAAGTGGAGAGCGTGTTCACCATCAACTAGTAGCTCACTAGCACCAGAATGTTGGTGAATGATCACTGGTAAAGCATGGAGATTGGCTTCAAGTGCCACAATCCCAAAATCGTCGATGCCCGGCATCAGTAAAGCTTGAGCATGAGCATAAAGTTGACTAAGCTGAGCGTTACTTACTCGTTTTTGAAAAATAATTTGTTTAAAATTAGCTGTTTTTTTATTTTTTTCTAATAAAAGTTGCTGACTGAGCTTTTTAAGCTGTTTGTAATCGGGACCATCACCAACAATAATCAATTGTCGGTCAAGTTTAATGCAAGCTTTGATTGCTAAATCAATGTTTTTATAAGGGACTAAGCGGCTAACTACTAGGTAGTAGGAAGGCTGTTCTTTATTTTTAACAGGATTTTTGGCCATGAGAGATTGAAAGGTTTTAACATCAACCGGCGGATAAATGACTGGCTGATTGTCTAAATGATAATATTTATGAATCCTTCTGGCCACACTTTGCGAAATTGGCACAATTAGATCTGGTCGATGGATCGCCAAATGATCCCACTTTTTTAAATAATTGAGGGCCTTTTTGGCTAATGGCTTAATGATTGGCCAGCGCAGTAAATTACTTTTTTGCAAATAATTTTCTTGGTAATGATAGAGATAACGAGGAGGAGTAAGTAAATATGAAAAATGTAATTGATCACTGCGGGTAATGACCCCTTTAGCTTCGGCACTAGAAACAGAAATAATAATTTGATATTCTCTCAAATCTAAGCTTTCAAAAGCTAAAGGCATGAAAACAGCAAAAAGACGATGCCAACGTTTAGCACAGGGAATCTTTTGTAGAAAGCTAGTTTTAACAGTAAAAACCTCGGCCCACTGGGCTTTTCGGGAATGATAAACAGAAGTAAATAGATCTGCTTGGGGATAAAGTTGATGTAAAGCCAGCAGTACTTTTTCTGCACCACCAAAGCTGGTGTTGACTCGGTCATAAACAATGGCGATTTTTTGACTGTTTAACATAATTATTTAGATTGAAGGATGGTTAAGTATACTCGACAAGTTAAATTAGCCATATCCTGCCAGCGATATTTTTTGGCAAAATCTAAATTATTTTTAATAATTGGCTCACGCTTGCTAAACTCAAGTTTTTCTAAAGCGGCTAAAAAGCTGTTGCTGTCTTTAGGATTAAAGTAAAAAGCATGATCTTGATAAATTTCGTGAAAAATAGGAATGTCACTGGCTAAAACAGCAGTGCCACTGGCCATTGCCTCGATACCAGTTAAACCAAAACCTTCAGATAAAGAAGGTTGCACCAAAGCTATCGATTCTTGATAGAGTTTAATTAATTTATCGTCAGGCACATAAGCTAAAAATTTAACCTGGCGCTTAACTTTATAACGAGCAACTAATTTGCGCACTTGAGTTTGAAAAACATTACGTGAGCCAACAACTAATAATTGATATTTGGGTAGTTTTTTTAGAGCTTTAATTATTAAAATGATGTTTTTATGTGGATAAAGAGAACCAGTGTAGACTAATTGTTTTTTAATTCTTTTTTTGCCAAGGCTTTTTGCTGAGACTAAATTTAAATTTTTTTGATAAGCTTCGGCAATACCCTCTTTTGTTACCACAATTTTATCTTGAGCGTGGCGATAGTATTTAACAACAGTTTCTTTGATGGTTTGAGCTGGAACTAAAATAAATTTAGCTTGTTTGATGGCTTGTTTAACGACCATTAAATAGGCCAAATATTTAGCATAATAAGCGATTGGTTTGAGAGTGGTGACCTTCATACCCTTTTGTTGATGCCAGAGCAAATCGTGAATAGTGATGACTAAATTTTGTCGATAAAAAATGGGAATATTAAAATGTGGAACGTGTAAGAGATCGAGTTTGGCTTGGCGATAGATTTTGGGTAAACAAAATTGCTCCTTCAAACTGTAGTGGCGAATATTAATTAACTGAATGCTTAGGTGATATTTTTCGGTTTTTTGATAATAATCTTGGCCCAAGACGGCTTTAGCTTGATTAAGATTTCTGAAAAATAAAACTAAGTGAAAGAGATTTTTTTCTTGATTAATTTTGATTGTTTCTCTAAGTAAATTTTCACAATAACGGCCAATACCGGCATGCTCGCTACCAGATAAGCGGCAATCAATACCCAAACGATATCTTTTTGTGTTTGTTGTCATAATTAGCGACCATCTCTCTTAACAAAAATATAGGAACGAAGCAAGCGTCGTAAAAAATTAGGGTACTTGGGACCATAATATTTATCATAATAAGTGAGCATGGCGTCATAAAAAAAACTATGAGTTTTTTTAGCAGTTTTTCTATTAACACTTTTAATGCCAGACTTATATTTATGATGAATAATAGTGACTTGAGGATGAAAGACAACTTGATAGTTAGCATCACGAAAACGCCGGCACCAGTCCAAATCTTCACCATACATAAAGAAATTTTCATCTAAAAATCCCACTTTTTTAATGGCACTTTGCTTGACCATCATCGCTGCTCCTGAAATAGCATCCACCTGATGAATAGTGCCCAGATCTAAATGGCTTAGATGATATTGACCAAAAAATTTACTTTGAGGAAAAAGCTTTTCCAAACCAATAAAATAGGAAAAAGCAGCCCAAGGATGTGGTTCTCCTCGATGACTGGCTGGGTCTAATTGGCCATTACTTAATTCTAAACGAGGACCAACAACTGCTACTTTACGGTTTTTATCTAAATAGTTAATTAAAATATCTAAATTACTCTTTTTTTCTAAAAATTCAGTATCGCTATTTAACAACATTACGTAGCGAGCTTGAGTTTGACGGAGAGCAACATTGTTACCAAAAGCAAAACCACCATTACGGCCAGACTCTAAAACCTTAACCCAGTGAAAGTTTTTTTCCAAAAATTTAACGCTGTCATCTTGACTATCGTTGTCAACCACAATCACTTCCACTTTGTATTTAGTCTGTTTGATGTAATGTTTATCAATAGTGGGTAATAATTTTTTTAACCAGAACAAACCATTGTAGTTGAGAATAATAATACTTAAATCAAGCTCTTTTGCCATAACTTACTTTTTTATTTTACCGACTTTTTGATAAATCGTATCAAGTTTCTGGGAAATCATTTGCCAATCATAATGATCTTCGACAAATTGTTTGCCGTTGTCGGATAGCTTTTTCCATAATTTCTGATCGGTTAAAACTTTAATGGTTAGTTCGGCTAATTCTTGAGCATCATTGCTAGTGAGCACGTGTTTGCCATTTTCCACATCTAAGCCCTCCACAGCAATCTTACTAGCCACTACTGGAGTTGAGCAAGCCATGGCTTCTAAAATTTTATAACGGGTGCCTTTACCACTAAAAACTGGGGCTAACAATAGATCGGCACTTTTAAAAGCGTAGCGAATATCCTCAATTTGGCCAAGGACATTAATTTCTGGATCACTTATGCCGTAATTAAGCACTTTTTGACTGGGAGCATTGCCGACAATTTTTAGGCGAACTTTTTTTATTTTTTGCTTAACTAATGGCCAGATCTTTTCCACCAAAAACTCAACTGCTTCTCGATTGGGCAGCCATTTAAAAGTACCGACAGACAAAATAGTTGGCACTTGCGTTTTTTGGCGCTTAATTTGGTCAAACCACTTGTTATTTACTCCATTAGCCACCACTGCGATCTTATCTTCTCTACCCAATTCCTCTGCAATAAATTTTTTATCTTCACTACTCATCACAATCAACTGATCTGCCTTTTGCCAATAGTGTTTTTCCCAACTGCGAATTTTGTCAATATCGATATTAAGAATAGGTCGTAAAAGAGCTGGCGCTTTTTTGGCATAGTTTTCATACCCCAAATATTCAATGGTCTGTTCAACCAAAATGCTGGGAATTTTTAGTTCGGGTAAGTGAGACATCATGTAAAAAGTTTCAGCATGAATTAGATCATAATCACTCTTAGCTAATTCCTCTTTAATGGCACCAGTAACCGTCAGTGATTGATTGCGAATTACTAAAAAAGGATAGGATGAAAAAGCGGTTTTGAGAATATTTCTCAGCGTAAAAGGGGTGCGACTGCGTTTAAAAACCCTAACTTGATGACAATATTTTTCCAATTCACCAATATAGGCTTTTTCATTTTCATCTTTGATTAGAGCAAAAAGAGTAATTTCATGTTTCTTAGCCAGTTTTTTGAGCAAATTATAGGTGCGAATTTGCCCACCAGACAGGAGCGGATAAGGCAAATAAGGGGTTAACATTAAAATTTTCATGATC